>JBCBYL010000165.1:0-4216 GCA_039815855.1 Verrucomicrobiota bacterium | reverse complement strand
CCTGTTCCTAAAAGAGCGATTGTATCTTGCAGTTGGCGCAACTGGTGTTGACATGTTTCATTTTCAACAACGAGAAGTCTCCCTCCAGGCAATCCTTTGTCACATAACTCTGTGGCATTTATCCTCATTTGCCGGAATGGAAGTAGTGAGCCATCAAGATCTACTAGGAGTAACCAGTGTCCGCGATTAGAGTGCGCCCCCAGGAAAGTTTCCAGGCCTTGCCGAGAAGCCTCACCATCAAAACGAACATCCAGCAAAGCTTTAAGTAGGTATTCGTTGCGTTCAAAAAATTTGGTATCATTCCCTGCAATTGGCAAAGCACGCAAAGGAAGCCCATCAGCACATTCGGGATAAAGTTGTTGTGCGGCATTCAAGATACGCTTGATTTCATCAGGATCGCATTGCACCCAGAGAGCGCGGCGTCGTATGAGCAAACTATGAAATGCAGAATCTGACAGTGCTAGAATTTGACGAAATGAGCTATATTGTTTAGAAATTTCTTTGTTTTCGCATGCAGATACCCAAGCGTCGGCATTCGGCAGTATCCATTGATCCGGATATTCTACTTTTTCATTGGTGGCTTGATAGTTGGCACTTTTCCACACCACCTGTCCGATTTTTACCTTTCGCCATAGATCAAAATGTTTTTTTACGTCACCCGTTTGATCCCTGAGAGCGGTTGCGGTTGGCTTGCCAATGGAGAGGCAGATTGGCCAAGCATCGGCTTCATCAAGTAATCTCGATTCCCGCAAATCTGAATTTTCCCATTGCCGAGATAGTTTTTGTGCGAGTTGCGCTGCGCTTTTCACTGTTCTGATTAGGCCCCTGGCTGAAGTTCAGCTAGTTTTTCCCAGGAAATGCAGGCAAGACTGGAACCTGTGCGCGTCTTTTGAACACATATAGCGCGGCGAGTATATTTTTTTAGGAGACTGATTTCTTTGTTGGGAGTAACAAAGACAGGATACAATCCGAATACCTGCAATGCCTCCACAATTAGCCGAGCCGCGGATTGGGAACTCTTTGAAAATGCCTCGTCCAGCACGACTGTTCCATACAGTGGTCGATTGGCCCCTGAAGGACAGAGCGCATAGCTGAGGCAGGCAGTCAGGATATGACTGGTCATCGTTTCTTTTTCTCCTCCGCTATCACTTTGTGTGCCAGAGCGTCCGGCAGAGACTTGGTCCGTTTCCTTGTTCACTTCGACTACTGAGAATTCCAGGCGATATCGGGCATCAAGCAAGGCACGTGAGCCTACCAGATGGCGGTTGTTTCCGGCTGTGCGTAGAATCTCGATGATTTTCTGGAGCGCACTGTAATGACTACTGCCTCCGTCGTCCTTTAGCACCGCATCACGCAAGTGACGCCGAGCTTTGTTCAACCTACGCACGGTCAATTCATCCATCGGTTTGGTTCGCAGCTGTAGGAAATAATTATCCCTGAAATCGACTTTCTTAAGTGTCAAATTCAATTCCTCTATACGGTCTTGGATGTCGAAAACTTCTTGATCGATCTGTGCCAAAAGTTGTGTAACGCCCTGATCCGAAGACTTGTTCAGGTATTCCAGAAAGCGTTTTTCCTTTTGCGGCAGGGCTTCTTCGACCAGAGTTTCCAATTCTTTCAGGTAGACGGGGATATCGGCTAGCTCGGTTCCGACATCGGCATAGGCTCCTTCGTTCAAACCTCTTGCCGCCTGCATTAATTTGCCAAGACGAATTTCCAGGCTGTGAACTTCACTCGTCAGTTGACTCAGTTTGGTATCAATGCTTTCACCCGCCTCACGCTCAACGATGATGAGTTGCGTTACTGATATTTCATCGGGAGCCGGGAGGTGAACTTGGCCCAACTGGTGTTCTTCTTCGGTAAATGCTTCCTGTAATCGGTCGCGACAATTATCCAGTTCATTTTCCGCATTTTGTATTTCCTGTTGGGTTACTTTGATCTGAGCAGATAAGTCGGTCAATTCATCACGCAGTTTTTTCAGCTCACTCTCGGCAGTCTCATAGCCAGACTTGGCCAGGCTGACTTCACTTTCCGGCTGGTTCAATTGATCCAGGCGATGGCGAAAGCTGTTAAGTTTGTTTCGTGCGTCTGTCGTATCGATCTGATTATACGTCAACGTCAGCACTTGATTCAATATTCCGAGTTCAGCCTCATGATCGCGCCGCTTGCTAAGCAACGAGTTGACGAGAGGTTCAACGACATTGATGGATTCCTGAGCTTGCCCCAGTTGGCGTGCGAGTCGGTTCAACTGATCCTTGTTGTCAAATCCGGTATACCATTCATCCGGCTTTCTGCTGTCCGGCTTATCAAAGCGGCCGTTACTTCCAGACATGGAACCTTCAACCGTCAATGCATGAGGGGTATTTGCAAGGGCCTCCGTGTCAGAGACGCAATGATAATCAAATCGTGCCAACACATTTTCCAGTGCGAGACGAAGGGGATGGTCTTTGATGTTCAGCTTGTAGATATAACTATCGTAAAAAAAATCTTTCTCTGGGTCTTCAAGCCTGGCCTCCTGAAGGCGAACGTACAGTCGGTTATCTCTATGGTTGACCCAGCATAAGGCTTTATGCAGTTGTGAAACAGAAACCATGATACGCAGTCGATTTGAACCGATAGCCCGTTCGATGGCTCTTCGCCAAGCGGACTCATCAGGTTTAACCTCAACCAGTTCACCTACAAAGGGGACGTCGCCCGTCTCGCAGCCGAGGTGCTCGGCTAGCTCACGGCGGAAGTTTTGGTAATCAGGATGTATATTGGAACTGGGACTGGCTTTAACCTCACGGATGGTGGTTTCGATTTCAAGACATTTCTTACGCGCTTCTTCTAGACGGAACTGATGCTCTGAAAGCTCTTTTTCGACCTTCTCTAAAGCCTGTTTTAGTTCAGGACGTTTTACTTCCAGTTGCATTTGGTTTGCTCGAAAATGTGTCTCTGTCAGTTCGTCATCCAAGTGAAAGGTACGTACGATTTTCTGGTAATCTGCGGCATAACTTTCTCGCACCCGCAAGTTCTCCTCCTGCGAGGCAATAGACTCTTCCATTTGCTGGATATCACTACCACCAAGATTAAGGTAGCTTTCTAATAGCGTTCTTTCTGTTGCCGACGCTACGCTCACTTCCACTTCCTTAGCGTCACGCTTCAGACAGGCTTCGTGTTCTTCGGTGCGCAGTCGCTCACACTCGTTCTGCCAGAGCTCTGCTCCTAGTCCGGCATACCAGCGAGAGATCAAGCTTTTTACGGTCCGCAGTTCGTCATGCTTCTGTTTTAGTGTCTGATGTTTTTCGTGGGATTCTTTAATCGGAATCAGCGACTCCTGCTGACGTTGGGCATCTTCAAGTTCTTTGTGAATGGCGGCCAGGTTGTCAAAATCTGCTGCTACTTCCAACGCACGTTTGAACGCCGACTTATCATCCAGAACCAGTTCACGAAAAAGTGCGTCCACACTATCGAGTTGCTTGAGTCCAGCCGCCCGATTCAGAAGATTAAATGCGTTGCTGCTGACATCAAAAACGGCACGGAGGCGGGCAAGATAAGCTTTTTTACTTTCGAACGGGCGGAGGCCCGCCGTGTTTCTACAGTAGCTGGCTAATTGTCGAGCACCTCCTTGTTCCCATTGGTAAAATAAAGTGTCAAGTGTCTGCTCTGGATCTTCGGCTACAAACCAGCGACGTTTGAGGTCCTGTTGGCTATTGCTGGTTCCATCCGTCCAGAAGATTGCTATGGCTCGGACTGTTTCACTGAAATTACGGTAAGTAGCCGCTATGCCCGTAACTGTTTTGCCAGGGCGAGCTGTCGGATTACCCTCGCTATCTCCTCCTTCACCCCGTATATAGGAAAGCAGGGTTCGATCCTTTTTATCGTGTCCTCCAGTGGATGCCAGATTATAGCGTGGACTGTCGGCAATCAATGTCATGAGCGCGTCGACAAGAGTGGTCTTACCGCTCCCGGTTGATCCGATCACAGCGGTGCCTCGCTTATCGAATTCGGCGCGGTGTTTTCCGTGGAACGGTCCCCAGTTATATAATTCCAACTCGCTTAGGATGAAGGTGTCTTCCGCTTCGGTGGTGATGAGTTCTTCCATCATGATTACGGTTCCGCATGTGCTTGGAATGTTTTCAGTAATTCTCCCAGAGACTCCGCATTGGCCAGATAGGCAATAAGGGGGCGAATAGAAATCTCATTGTTTTTATCGATCTCTGATACGATGCCGTGT
>JBCBYL010000053.1:0-15977 GCA_039815855.1 Verrucomicrobiota bacterium | reverse complement strand
GGTCCGGATCAAAAATGTCAAAGCGCAACTCAACCTGAAGAGAACGGCGAGGATCATTGGCGATAAAATGGAGGAATACGCACAGCCCTTAAGATCTACTTGTCCTTCCGCTTCACAATAAGGGGCTTCGAAGAATCCATAGGGCTGTGCGTATTCCTCCATTTTATCGCCAATGATCCTCGCCGTTCTCTTCAGGTTGAGTTGCGCTTTGACATTTTTGATCCGGACCAATTTATCTGTAAACGAATGCCAGACTTCGCCCGTTCCTTCCCCCTCCTCTCTGCGGATATACAGATTCGGGAGATAAATTGCCCCTTCTGAAAAGGAAAAACTCGTTTTCAAGTATTCGAGATCGACGTCCTTGTAGCTGAAATTTTCTACCTCGGCGTCGCCCTCAATAAATATCGTCTCCATGGAAAAATCCTCCCCTTTCATCTGGCATCGAATCGCGGGCCCTCCCTCTTGAAAGTCCAGGCTATTGATAAATGCATGTGCGGCTTCAGGCGCAATCGGCTTCAGGTCGGTCAGGTCAAGGGTGCTGTCCATATCCGCCCTGACTTCATCGTCTCCATCATAGAAGAAATTAATGACTGCCCGGCCGGAGTCATTCTTCAGCTCCATGTCCGAAACGATGATTCGTTTCCCGTCGTAAGCCAGCGGAATCATTAAATGATCAAAGCGTGAGTCTCCGATAGAAAATTGCTCCCACAGGCTTCGAAGTCGGAGCAGGTAATTGAACTCATCTGTCCAATCTAAGGTGACCTCACCTTCATTGATTGGCAAAGTCCTGAAACGTGCCTTCGTCAATACTCGACTCACCGCCTCCGGGACCGCAGGTGCCAGTAAGCTGAGATCGACATCACTAAACAGATTGATTCTGGCTTTCGTTTGGGTCGAAAGCCAGTTGCCCTGCCAGTTCATCCCTCCTCTCAACAGATCCACTCCGCCCTCCATACGCACTGCCCCGTCTTGCCAATAGGCATCCGTGTACAAGGTGTCAAAAACGACCCCATTCCAGATCACGTCTGTCGCCTCGATGCTGAATTTCAGCTCGGACTCTTCCGGACGAGCGAGAATCCAATCCGCTTCCAAAGCAATCTGGATGCGTTCTTCTGTCGAAAATTGCTCACTCCAGTAAACGATTTGTTCCCAGATGCGTGCCCGTTCCCGCATGTCCTCCAAGGTCGGCGGCTTTTTCTCGCCCGTTTGGATTCCAATTAAGTTGAGCGCCCCTTTCACGGTCAGTTCGCAATTCAGAATTTTGGCTCTCGCGCGGTCGACTACGATCCCTTCAGAGGTCAGACGACTATCGAGCTCCACGTCTTCAAAATGCACCACCTGCTCTTCAGAAAAAGGAAACTTGAGCTCCCCTCCCCTGACCATCACTTTCTCAAGAAACGGCTCTCCCCTCCACCATGAGATCCAGTTAAACCGCAACCGGACCTCATCCACGGTAAGCGAATTAGGCGCAGCAGGACTCGCTTGCCTCAACACCACCCCTCGCGCAACAACCCTTGCCAGCGGATCGAGGTAAAGCCGCTCAAAACCAATGCCTAACCCTCGTGAATCAAGCTCCTCAACGAGCTGATCACCAATCTGTGATGGGAGCCCAAAATAGCGAAAGGCCAGCAAGACCACAATCAGCACCAGTCCTACGGAAACAATAAAGTATCCGATCTTACTGAGCAGGCTTCGTTTTGGCTTAGATAGACTCACCTCAACAAGATGTCCCAGCAGCCCCAACCTATCCAGTGAATTTTCAATTGGCAGCGAGACTTCGGCGTCTATCGTTCGAATTCGTAATGGCAGATAACGACCGGATGGAAAAGATCACATCCCTGTGTAAGCGCAGGGGCTTCATATTTCAAAGCTCAGAAATTTATGGCGGGCTCAATGGCTGTTGGGATTTTGGCCCCATCGGTAGCGAACTGAAAAAGAACGTCAAATCTCACTGGTGGAAAACCATGACCCAATTGCGTGATGATATCGTCGGGATGGATGGCTCCATCCTCATGAATCGCTCCGTTTGGAAGGCTTCAGGTCATGAAGACACCTTCAGTGACCCGCTCGTTGAGTGCATGGTCACCAACAAGCGCTTACGTGCAGATCAAATTCCGCCTCAAGACGGCACCATTCTCTCCTTCAAAGGTGCCACGATTCCAGATCAGTCGCTAACCATCGAAAAAGCATTTTCCGTTCTTGTTCAGCCGGATGGCTCAGAAAAGAAAGCCCGTAAGCTGGCTCTTCAGTATTACCGTCAGCAACTAACGTCTTCCCAAAAAGAAAATCAGGATCAGTTGACCCTGATCGATGAGACAAGCTCTCCGGTTGAGGGGACCACCTCCTATAACCCGGAAAATGGCTCCCAGCTGAGTGAACCACGCGAGTTTAATCTCATGTTCAAGACCTACGTCGGCCCCGTCGAAGATGAGAAGAACATCACTTACCTGCGACCAGAAACAGCACAGGCCATCTTTGTCCAATTCAAGAATGTCCTCGAGGTCTCCCGGAAAAAACTCCCTTTCGGAATTGCTCAGATCGGAAAAGCGTTCCGAAATGAAATTAATCCACGTAATTTTATTTTCAGATCAAGGGAATTTGAACAGATGGAAGTCGAATTCTTTATTCCTCCCGGCGAAGGAAAGGTCTGGTTGGATCGCTGGCTCGAAGAACGTCTCAGTTGGTATGAATCGATCGGCATCCCTCGCTCTAAGATCCATGTTCTCGACGTCCCGGAAGAAGACCGCGCTCACTACAGCGGAGGCACTTACGACCTTGAGTATGAATTCCCATTCGGAATTCAGGAACTTGAAGGAATTGCCTATCGCACCGATTACGACCTCAAGAAACACCAGGCCGCCTCCGGAAAGCCTCTGGAATACTTCGATGAAGAAACCAAAGAACGCTACATCCCGCATGTCGTTGAACCCAGTGCAGGCGTAGATCGGACCGTTCTTGCTTTGCTTTGCGAGGCTTTCGACGAGGAAACCGTCGTCAATGACAAGGGCAAGGAAGAGGTTCGCACCGTGCTGCGCTTTGCGCCCTCTATTGCACCAGTCAAAGTAGGCATTTTCCCATTGCTGAAAAACAAACCGGAACTTGTGGAAAAAGCGAAAACGGTGGCGAACCACCTCCGTTCATTGATGCCGATCTTTTATGATGAAGCAGGAGCCATCGGACGCCGCTACCGCCGCCAGGATGAAATTGGCACTCCCTTTGGCATCACCATTGATTTTGAAACCCTCGAAGGCGCTGCCGATGGCCCTTATGCAGGCCAAAAAGACACCGTCACTCTTCGTCATCGTGACTCGATGCAGCAAGAACGAATTCCCATCGCTGATCTCGCCTCTCACCTCCTCCAAGCGATCCAATGAGTTCAAAACAACGCGGCTCTCAACCCGGTTTCACCGATCTCGGATTTGCGAAAGTCGACTTAGACCGCCAACAGCGCTGTGGGAATGCGGAGGTCATCTTTGGAGAAGGAAAGACGGCTCAGCAAATCATCAGCATCTCACAGGTGCTGCACGATGCCGGGCAACCCATTCTCGTCACCCGCTCGAATCTTGAAGTCTATGAGGAATTTAAAACACGCTTCCCGAAAGCGGTATGGCATGAGCAGTCATCCATCATCACGGGCCAGCCCCTCAAGCTCATTAAGAAAAAGAAAATAGATATCGCGATCTGCGCGGCAGGCACCACTGATTTACGCGTCGCGGAGGAAGCCGCCCTCTGTGCTCAATTCTGGGGATTAAACGTCCAGCGTCACTATGATGTAGGAGTAGCCGGTCTACACCGTCTTCTTAATTCAATGGATGCGATCAAAACCGCACGTGTCGTCATCGCCGTAGCCGGTATGGAAGGGGCATTACCCAGCGTCATGGGAGGACTCTTGTCTCAACCGATTATCGCCGTGCCCACCAGTGTCGGCTACGGAGTCGGACAAGGTGGTCAGGCCGCTCTACATGGGATGCTCACCAGTTGTGCCTCAGGCCTTACTGTAGTGAACATCGATAATGGTTTTGGAGCTGCCTATGCAGCGTTCAGGATTATCAAGGGCAGTTAGAGGTCATCCGGCTTCCAGGTCTTAAGGATTGGCATCGCTCTTCACCATGCCACTCTAATCATCGATGAGTCACTTAGATCATAGCTATATCTTTATTATGGCAGGAGGGAGCGGAGAGCGCTTCTGGCCACTCAGCCGCCGAAAAAACCCTAAACAATTACTCAAACTGTTCTCGGATCATTCCCTCCTCGGAGAGACCGTTCTCAGACTCCAAGGCCTCTTGCCGGCAGAACGCATTTTTATTCTCACCAACGAAGCTCAAGTGGAGCCAACCCGACAAGCATTGCCGGATTTCCCTCCAGAGCAAATCGTGGCTGAACCGGCTAAGCGAGACACCGCACCCGCCGCAGCTCTGGCGACAGCAATTGCCCGACACCATGACCCGGATGCGATTGTAGCCCTTCTTCCAGCTGACCAGCTCATCAAAGATACCGGCGCCTTTCAAAAACAGCTCAATGATTGCTTCCATCAGGCTTTTCAAGAACCTGTCCTCATGACCATCGCCATCTCCCCTCATTATCCCTCGACTGGATTCGGATATCTGAAAATGGCAGATGACGAGCAAAAGGGACCTCTCGGAACCAAGATCAAGAAAGTCGTTCAGTTCGTCGAAAAACCTGACCTCACCACTGCCCAAGCCTACCTCGAAGATGGAAGCTATGCGTGGAATGCAGGCATGTTTGTCTGGAAAAACAGCACGTTTACTCAGGTCGCCTCTCAATTCCAACCTGATCTTTCAGAATTCATTCTCAACTTCCCCGGACTCGCTGACCCTCAATTCATGGCCGATCACTTTCCAAAGCTGACCAAGATTTCTGTAGATTACGCGATTATGGAAAAAGCAGATCGAGTCGAAGCTGCCATCGCAGAATTTGATTGGGATGATGTGGGTTCTTGGACCTCCCTCACCGACCACCTCCCTCAAGACTCAGATGGAAATACCCTGAGCGGACAAGCCTTTACCCTTGAATCCAAAGATAACATTCTCTTCTCTTCCGGCAGAGCCATCGCCGCCTGTGGAGTGAGTGACCTCATTATCGTCGAGACAGCGGACTCTGTTCTGGTCTGTCATAAAAGCCAGGCCCAGCAGATTAAAGCCCTTCTCCCTCAACTCCCTCCTGAATTGAAGGAGTAACCTGATCGTTTTTGCCAAAGCAACTCAACTGAACTATTACTAAACTCCATTCATGAAGGTCGTCATTGCGCATCCAGATGCCGAAGTATCGAAAGAACTCCAAAACCTCATCCATGTTTATGAGGACACATTAGAGACGGTTCGGGTCGAAAAACTCGATCTCGCTTTAATGCATCTCCAAGAGTGCCACGAAGGGGCCATTTTACTCACCGAGGTCTTCTGGGATCAGATCGATATGTCTGAGACCCTGCTCCTGACCTCACTTGATTACCCTGAAGTCTCAGTTGGGATTGTCAGCAGCTATGACCTGACTACGGTCATCCCGGATTATTACCCCTTACCTAGAATAAGCGGGATTGATGATACCGATGCGATTGCTCAGCTCTATGTCAGCTTGCGTGAAGATCTCAGACATCAGCAATTCGGCAATTACCAGATTACTCACTTTTCCGGACAAGGCTTTTTGGGACGGATGTATAAGGCCTACCACACCGCTCTCAAGCGCAACGTCAACTTAACCTTCTCCCCCGTGAACGCAGATCCCGCTGTGATTGAGCGTTTTCAGGCAACCTCTTCCGCGCGTGCCGGTAATATTCATCCATCGATCTACGCGATCTACGAGGAAACCCAGGTCGATCATCGCCTCCTGATCGCGGCCGAACCCAGAAGCGGTCCCACCCTCCTTCAACTCTATGCCCAGGGCCAACTACTCGATGACCGGCAATGCGCTCGAATCCTCCATACCGTCGGAACAGGGCTCATTCACCTCCAACAATATCAAATTTCACACAGACCACTGCAGCCCTATGACGTCACTCTGGATAGCAATGGGGTCATCAAACTGCTCAATACTGCTTTACCATCTGACGAGCCGATGCCGTCCATCGAGGCGGAAACATACACGCTCTACCAGCACCTGCTGAAAATGATCGATCACCAAGCCTCACACGAACCTCGCTTGATCGAGCTCTTCAATCAGATGGAAGAAGGTACGATCGATCTCCCATCGATCATCACGACCGCAAAGCAGATCGATGTTGATCTGGCCCCAGTAGTCGCTGTCCCTCAACGAACCTCACAAACCATTGCCTCCGAGGAAATTCAGAAAGCCCGCAAGACCAATCTGTATATCATCATCGGCATTTGTATCGTAAGTGCCATTAGCCTCACGACGATTCTGATCTTATCACTCAACCAGGTGGTCGTGGAGCCCATGACCGACTTCCGCGACCAGATCGAAATCCCGGCCGGTACTGTGAAAGTGAACAAAACCGATGAGGTTAAGGTGAATACCTTCTACATGGACAAATATGAAATCACTATTGGACAGTATGATCTTTTCCTCAAAGACATGGAGGGGGTTCGTATCAACAATTACCTTCCCCCCGATTATCCCTATTCCAAATCTGATTTCGTTCCTAAAAACTGGGAGGAAATCCTTATCTCAGTCCAAAAGAAAAAGAAGGTCTTTGGGGAAATCCTCACTTGGGACTCGCCTATCATGTTTATTGATTATGCGGATGCCTATGCCTATGCCAAATGGGCAGGTAAACGCCTCCCCACCCAGGCGGAATGGATCCGCGCTGCCAGCGGAAATGACCATTTGAAACTCCCTTGGGGAAATACTCCGGAAATTTCCTGGGCCAATACCGGGCGAGACTTGAAAACAAGCGATGATGTTCCGGCAGGTGGAATCGATGGCTTCAGGGGCCCTGCCCCAGTCAATGCACTGCGCAAAGACAAAAGCCCCTTCGGAGTCATCGGATTGGCAGGAAACGTTTGTGAATGGGTCTCACTGATCCCTGAAAATACAACGGAAGAAGAGAACTATGGCTTCGTCCACGGGAGTTCCTGGTATATGAACGTTCTGATCATCAATAGGAAGCCTTACGAGCTAAGGCTCAGACAAAAAGAACCATGGGTTGGGCTCCGCTGCGTTAGTGATCGCCCTGTGGAATAAGGTGCTTCTTCTTAACATCAATAACAGCTGGACCAAGTTTGCCGTTTTTCAGGGCAACTCACTCCGCCATCAGAATCGAATTGAAACTAGTCAGCTCCGTCTGAAGCACCTCCGTGACTTAAAACAGCGCTTCCCCGAAATGCCAGTCTGTTTCGCCAGTGTCGTCCCGGATAAAAATTCTCTGGTCCAAAAAGTCTTCCCGAAAAAAAATCTTCACTCCATCTCTCACCAAAGTCCGCTCGGGTTTGAAGTCATCTTCCCCAAGCCCCAAAGCGTCGGAGCAGATCGACTGGCCAATGTCGCCGCTGTCCGTGCTCATTATTACGTCCCTTCCATTGTTCTCGATTTTGGCACCGCCCTCACTTTCGACGTCATCGACAGATCTGGAAATTACCTGGGCGGGGTCATCGCCCCCGGACTCGGAGTCTTTACCGAATACCTCTCTGAACGCACGGCCTTATTACCTCAGATTTCTATCCAACCACAAAAGTCTTTTATTGGGAAAAGCACCAAAGCTGCGATGAGATCCGGACTCAATCATGGCTACCGTGGCTTAGTAAAAGAGATTACCACCGGCATTAAAAAAGAAATGCAGATCAAAAAACTCGACCTCATCGCCACAGGCGGACAGGCGGCAATAATGGCCAAAGCCATTCCGGAAATAAACATCATCGACCCCATGCTCACCATGAAAGGAATTGCGCAAATCGGCCAACATTGGCAGAACATGACATCATGAATCGTATCGACGCCTGTTTTAGCCGGCTTAAAGAGCAATCTAAAAAAGCCCTCATCACCTATCTCGTTGCCGGAGATCCCAGTCTTAAAAAAACAGGAGAGCTCGTTCAGACCTTAGAAGAAGCTGGCGCTGACCTCATCGAACTCGGTATCCCTTTTTCTGATCCACTTGCAGACGGAGTCGTCAATCAACTCGGATGCCAACGCGCACTCGACTCAGGCACCACCGTCCGGGGAGTCCTCGATCTCGTCCGTGACATCAGAAAGACATCAGAAATTCCAATCGTCTTCTTCACTTATTACAATCCCGTCTTCCACTACGGCCTCGCGCGTTTTTTGAAAGAGGCGGCTGAGGCGGGAGCAGACGGTGCCCTCATTCTTGATCTCCCTCCGGAGGAGGCTGGACCTGAATGGGAGGATAATCCGGATTTCCGCCGGATTTCACTCATTTCTCCTACAACTCCCAGGACAAGGATTGAATCGATCGCCAGACATAGTAGCGGCTTCATTTATTATGTTTCACGCCGGGGGGTGACCGGTATGCAACAAACCATTGCCGCGGATATGGAAGATCAGCTCAACGCCATTCGTGAATTTACCGACCTTCCTATCTGCGTCGGGTTCGGAGTCTCAAGCCCGGAGCAGGCTTCTTCTATTTCCCAAATGGCTGATGGTGTTGTCGTGGGGAGTGCCTTGGTCCACCGGATTGGGGAAAAAGGGAATGACCCCTCCCTCCTCTCAGAATTAACCGAATTTACATCCTCTTTAGCCACCGCCGTCCACTCCTCATGAGCCGCATTCTCGGCATCGACTATGGCACAAAACGGATCGGAATCGCCATTTCTGACCCGACGGGTTCCCTGACTCAGCCTCTCCCTTTCTTGAACGCCCACCCGTTTAAGACCCTCATTGACGAACTCCGCTCCATGGTTCGCGAAAAAGAAATTGCCCAGATTGTCATCGGTATTCCCAGGAATATGGATGGAAGCTATGGCGACGCCGCCGACCGGGCTCGCGAATTCACTCTTCGCCTTCAAGAAGCCCTGCTCATTCCCATTACCACCGTTGATGAACGCATGACCACGATCCAGGCTTCTCGCCAACTTCGGGCTGCAGGTAAAAAAGCTCATCAGCAAAAACAGCATATCGACAGTGCTTCCGCAGAAATTATCCTGCAAACCTACCTTGACTCTCAACAGCTCAACAGCTAAGCACAAAATTGGATTGCAGCTGCTCATGAACAAATTTTTCCCCATTTTAGGCGTATTTTTAGCCATTTTCTCATCTGTCGATCTCGTTGCAGAAGAATGGTATAACGGAGATTTTTATACTCCTGACTTTGAAAAGGTATCCGTTTCACAAGATCGATTCGTCGAAGACCGCATTAGTATCGAATTCATGGCGGGCGGCGTCTATGCCCCCATCGGTATCGGTCCCTCTCATGATACCTTCACTTACTCGCTGACCAACATCCGTTTAAACTGGATGCTCAATACCCCTTCCGGAAACGGTTTCTTCCTCGATGGTAACTTTGAAGCCATCATCGAGCTTTCCGCGTCATACATCTTCACTAGCTGGGGAAATGTCATTGTCGGACCCACTGGATTGGTCCGTTACAACTTTGTTCAGCCCGGCTGGAAAGTCGTACCCTATATTCAAGCAGGTGCTGGCGTCGTCTATACCGATGCTCATGAGGACCCCACTCAAGATGAGATTGGCCAGGCCATTGAATTTACGCCTCAAGCCAGTGTCGGGCTCAAGTTCCTCGCCGATGAAGACTGGTCGATCAATACAGAACTTATTTTTCATCATATTTCCAATGCCTCTCTCTCTCCACAGAACGATGGCACCAACGCCCTCGGAGGCATGGTTGGTTTTACTTATTACTTCGATAAGCTCTGGAAATAAGCACGAAACCTTTGCAGCAAATCAATCATCGACTTCTCATCGCCTATGATGGAACCGGTTATCGAGGATGGCAGGTTCAGGGAACAGCTCCCACCATTCAACTCCATCTCGAAACCGTGCTCAGCCAGTTATGGCAGACCGATATTCGCATCCATGGCTCAGGGCGCACCGACACCGGTGTCCACGCACGAGGCCAGGTCGCTCATTTCCTGGCACCAGCGCGCTTCAAATCTCCTCAGAAACTCAAGGAGGCCATGAATGCTCTTCTTCCTCCCACGATTCGAATTCGAAAGGTGGACCATCCCTCGCTCCACTTTCATTCTCGCTTCTCTGCTAAAGGAAAAGAATACGAATACCGCATCACCCATCACGGAGAAGGTTCCCCTTTTGAAATCAACTACGCCTGGCAGCTAAAACGACAGCTGAACACCAAGGCCATGCAAGAAGCCGCTCAGGAGCTCATCGGCAAGCATGATTTTGCCGCATTCGCCAGTAATCCAGGTTATTCACGGGAGACGACAGTGCGCACGATTTACAACATCCTATTCACTTCCAGAAAGAATCTGCTTACGCTCCGCTTTACAGGCTCAGGGTTTCTTTACCGCATGGTACGTAACCTGACCGGGGCACTCGTTCGGGTTGGAGATGGCCGTCTCCAACCAACTGATATCAAAAGAATCTTAAAATCGGCTAGCCGCAGCCAGGCTCCTCCGCCCGCGCCTGCTGCAGGCCTGTATCTCAACCGGGTATACTATCGCCAGATCAAAAACAAATGAACATCGTGCTCGTTGAACCGGAGATCCCCCAGAATACGGGTAACATTGCGCGCCTTTGCGCACTCACCAGCACCCATCTCCATCTTGTCGGACCTCTTGGCTTTTCTCTTTCAGAAAAACATCTTAAACGCGCCGGTATGGATTACTGGGAACATGTCGAATACACGACATGGAAATCATGGGATGAATGGATTTCCCAATATCAGGATCGCCGCCTCTTCTTCTTTACCACCAAGACCAATCAGTCCTTCCTCCAGGCTCAATTTCAGCCTGATGATTTTCTTGTTTTTGGTCGAGAATCTCGCGGCCTGTCCGAAGCCATCCTCAGGCAATTCCCTGAAAACCTGGTCACCATCCCCATGCCCGGTCAAAGTGGCCGCAGCCTCAACCTTGCCACCTCAGTAGGTATCGGCCTTTATGAAGCCATGCGGCAAGCAGACGTGATCCGTTAATCAAAAGAGGCAATCAGGTTTTTCGCCAGTCCCAAAGACGACTCATTCTGGCCACCCAGCATTCTTGCTAACTCACTCAGGCGTTCATCATCTTCGATCAGCTCCACACGCGTTTTCGTGCGCCCTTTCGTCACTGATTTCTCAACTTGGAAGTGCTGCTTTCCCGCAGCAGCAACTTGTGGCAGGTGAGTAATACAGAGAACTTGGCGACCATGACCTAATGCTTTCAACCGGGCCGCCACTCGAGTCGCTGTCTCTCCCCCTACATTGGCATCCACTTCATCAAAAATTAACACCGGGATTTCATCCGTTTCGGCTAATACCGTTTTCACAGCTAACATGACCCGGGCCATCTCCCCACTCGAAGCAATCGCCGCTAAGGCACGCAACCCTTCCCCCGGGTTGGGAGCAAAGCAAAACTCAACATGATCCTTCCCGCTTGAGGAAAGTGTCGTCCTCCGGCTTAATTTGACCTCGAAGAGGGATTGCGCAAAGCCTAATCCCTTGAGCTCTTTGGTAATGGATTTAGCCAGCTTCACCGCTTGCGTCTCGCGGTGCTGGGTCAGATCAGCTGCCTTTTCATTCGCTGCCTTCTCGAGTACTGCAATCTTAGCTTCCGCTTCCCGAATCAATTCATCTCGGTTCGCCAGTCGCTCTTTTTCTTCGACGAGTTGATTGTATTTCGCATCGATTTCTTCGATCGAACGTCCGTATTTTCGTTTAAGTGATTGAATCAGGTTGAGCCTCGCTTCCAGATCACTTAGCTCTGCTTCGTCCATTTCGACTTTCTCCACCCGCTGGCTGACTTGTCGCTTTAGATCTTCGATCAGATTCACGATCTCGGTATGCCTTCCCAGTTCATCTTCCATGGTGGGGTCATAGCTCAGCCAGTTCGACAAGAGCTGGTGCAGACGTGCATGCTGGTCTTCTATCCCACCTCCCTCTTCTTCGATCAAACGATTCATTTCACCACCGAGCTGAACAATCTCCTTTGCGGAACTGGCCACTCGAAAGGCTTGTTCAACCTCTTCATCTTCCCCCGGTCTCAGGGCGGCTTCTTCTATTTCACGAATCTGCTCGGTCACGAATTCCAGCCTTTGCTCAGATCCCTCCACGCTTTGACCTAAGAGGTCATCCAATTTGTCTTTTTCCTGCAGCCAACCCCGATACGTTTCCTGATAAGCCAGTAGAATTTTTCCCGCACTTGCATAGGCATCCAACGCACTGATTTGAGAACGCTCGGAAAGTAATGCCTGGTGATCATGTGGCCCGTGAAAATCAACCAGATCATTCGTCAGTTTCTTTAAATGCTGCACCGTGACCGGACTCCCATTGATAAACTGGCGGCTCGACTTCTCTTTATCGATGACCCGCTTAAATATGAGCTCACCCTCATCACATGGCTCTAGACCGAGTGCTTCTAAATCGGGGTCCATCGCTCCCATTTGATCAAAGACAGCCTCCACACGGCATTGATCCGATCCTTCACGAATGAGATTACGATCAGCGCGCTCCCCCAGAAGTAGTTGAAAGGCATCAATCAAAATCGATTTTCCTGCCCCTGTCTCTCCGGTCAAAACGGTCAGTCCCTCTTCCAACTCCCAGCTCAGGTCATCAATCAACGCTAAGTTCTTAATCCGTAATAATCGAAGCATGCTTTCATCTTTATAGAGATTATGTCCTTCGTGAAAATTCCGTTTTCATCCCTTTGAAAATAAGATTACAGTAGGAAATGTTCGCAAGGGCTCTATTTTTCTTATTTCTACTCTCCACTTTCGAGTTGAGGGCCCAGGAATCTGATTCCTTTCAGGAACAGCTCAAGCGGCACCTCCTAGTCGTTTATAACCAGAATAACCAGTTCGCACGCGAACTCGCATTCCTCTACGCCAACCTTCGTGGAATCCCCTACAATAGGATACTTCCCATCGATTGCCCTCAAAATGAGATCATTGATCGTCAAACGTATGAGACGCAGATCGAAAAACCGATCATCGATTATTGCAAAGAGAACGACTGGATGACCTGGTCTTCCACGAGTACCAATTACTTCGGCTTGTCGTATCCCATCCGTGTCGCCACCCGCAATGATATCTGGTCTATCGTTCTGATTCGAGGCATCCCGCTCAAAGTAAAGCCAGATCCACAAAGTGCTAAACCACCTCAGATCGCCCCCCAATTCGCTAATGATGCCGTGGCGGTCGACTCAGAACTTGCCCACCTCACGATCAGAGGATTGCCCGCCGTAGGGATGATTCCTAATTCCTTCCACCAGTCAGCCATCGAAAACAGATTCAACGCTGATTGGGCGACTAAGCTCATTCTGGTGACTCGCCTTGATGCTCCGCTTCCTGGCCATGTCGAAAAAATGATCCGCGACAGCGCTTCTGTAGAAAAACTGGGCCTGCAGGGAAAAGCGATTTTCGATGCCCGCGGCATTTTAACCAAAGGCTATATCCAGGGAGACCAATGGATTCGTGCCTCCTCTGAATCGTTCGAGAAGGCAGGATTTGATACCTTACTCGATTCAGAGGAACCGCTCATCCCAGTCCACGAACCCCTCAGTGATGTGGCTGTTTACTCAGGTTGGTACACCACCCACCTCTCCGGTTTCCCTGCTAGATCTAATTTTCAATTTCGCCCCGGTGCCATTGCCTATCACTTACATTCCTTCAGTGCCTCTACGCTTCGATTCGAATCGAAACACTGGGCCGCCCCCTTAATTTCAAAAGGGGCCGCCGCGGTTCTCGGATGCGTCTATGAGCCGTATCTCCAATTTACGCCCAATCTGGATATCTTTTACCAATCCTTACTGCAGGGCCAAACCTTTGCCGAGGCAGCTTACCGAAGTCAGCCAACTCTCTCCTGGATGACCACCTTCATCGGAGATCCCCTCTACATCCCCTTTCCTGCTACGACCATTATCCCGAAAGATCTTGAAAAAACGGATCCCGATACCGCCGCCTGGCTTCGCCAGAGGCGGGCCCGCCTCTTCGATCAACAGGGCAAATCATTCTCTGAAATTGAGAAAATCCTTAAAGGATTCTCTCACCCTGTGACCTGGGAGGGACTCGCAGAGTTGGCCATTCAATCGAAACGCCCTGGCGATGAAATCGTTGGCGCCATCTACCAGGCCCAAACCCATTCCAATGATGAGACACAGTCTCTTCGCTATGCCTTAATGTTGGCCAGGTATCAGGGCAAGTCAGGCAATCCCGCACAGGCCTTAAGCACATATGAAAACATCGTCCGTGAACATAGCCTTTGGCCTGATGTCAGAATGATCGCAGTGGAAGCTGCCTCCCTCGCTAAAGAAGAATCCCTCTCTGAATTGCCCACCACCATTGCTGGCCTCTACGCTGCCTATGAAGAGGAACAGTTGCTCAAACGTCAACAGCAGCAAGCAGCTGAACGTGAAAAAAAGAACAATCAGACTGGTGAAACCCCTCCTCCTGCAAACCCATTTCCAGAAGCACCTGAAATCAAAGCACGTCAAGATCTGATCCCTCCCAAACCAAATTTCTCACCCAGCCAGAATAGCAAGAATACCAATTTCCCCGGTCGTTTAACGCCTGAGAATAATCCTTATTTGATTAAGCCTCCCTCCCAGCAGTGAGCACTCACAAGTCAGAGGGTCTTATCCTCCACTTACGCAGATACTCAGAAACCAGCCTGATCGCAGAATGGATCACCCGTGACCATGGTATGGTTCATACTTTGGCGCGTGGCGCTCTCCGTCCCAAAAAAAAACACGCTCCTCTCGATCTCTTTCAACAAGGCGACCTTGTCTATCGCGTAAGCCGGGCTTCCTCCCTTCACACCATGGTCGAATTCCACCCCAGCTTTTATCACCAGCACATCGCGAAGGATTATCGTCTCGTTTTAACCCTGACCTACGCGTATGAGTGCATGAAGGCGTTTACGGAAATGGATACCCCCCTCACTGAACTGTATGACTTAATCACTCGCTTCATCGCACACTGTAAAACCAGCCCCCTCGAAAAAAAAACAATCGAGCAACTCGAATACCGGCTCTTTAGCACCCTCGGCCTCTTTCATGATTCAATCGCGTACACCCGACAACACTTGCCACGCGATCCGCACCAATTCAGCTCTTATCAAAAGCTCCTCCGCTATCTTTAGCCTCACTCGTCTCTTCAATTTCGAGCTTCTCTCCTCCCCGTTCTTCGTTACAGTCCGCACCATGAAGACTCTGGTTCTCACCATCCTTTTTACAGCACTTACTTTCCACTCTTGGAGCCAACTCGACTCGGAAAGCACAACTCAGTCCTCGCCCTCCGATACTACTGCTCCTTCTGAAGCGAATCGACTTGCCGCTGAACTACTTGAACTCACTGGAACAAAACAGATCGTCAGCCAGATCAAACAACAAATTCAGACTCGTCAGCTTCAGGTGCTGCAAGCGAGAGGACTCAGACCGGATGACACTGAGGGTGCCAACCTCTACCTCGATGAACTCGACACGTTTCTCGACTCCCAGCTCAGTTGGGACAAGTTTGAGCCCGAATTTGTCGGGCTCTACACAAACGTGTTTTCTCAAGAGGAACTAAAGGGATTGGTTGACTTCTACCGATCCCCTCTAGGAGATAAAATTCTTACCAAAATGCCTCAGCTCTTACAACAAACCGCTCAACTTACCCAAAGTCGTGCCCAGGCCTTATCTCCTGATATTCAACGCATCACTGAAGAATTCCTCCTCAAATCTACCGCAAAACCTGATGAGTCGACTTCAGAATCTAAACCGGTGACAAAGCCTGCTCCTTCCCCAGAATCGCCCCAAAGTCCTGCGCCAGAACAGGATAATGAAGGCGGACTTTCATTATAAGTTCCCCTTGAACACGGGCCAGCGTCCTACTCATTCGTCCATTCGGGCGATTTTTATTGCCTGAAACCTAACCTTTCTTAAGTTCAACGAATATTATTTATT
>JBCBYL010000102.1:0-8395 GCA_039815855.1 Verrucomicrobiota bacterium | reverse complement strand
TTCTGAGTCTGAGGCGACAATTAGACCTAAATTGACAATCAAACTAACACAAAGTGCGATCGCTAAGCCAACGATCAGGCATCCCATCGATTTACTCTTCATTCCGAAGAACTTGGCATCATCTCGATATTGGAGCAATACTGAAGTGGAGTGTTCAAGCAAAACCAGAATCAAGCCTCAGTCCTGCAGGATAGTGTCCTCGCAACCTTGAGCGCATTTGACCAGAAATACGCTCAGGGCAAGTGGGGTGTCGCCGTATCCGGTGGGGTGGACTCAATGGTCTTATTAGAAGGAATGAGAAGAGCTTCTCTTTCTTTTATTGTCTGTCACCTCGATCACGGTTGGCGTGATTCATCGGCTGCCGATGCCGCATGGTTGGAAAAGTGGTGCCTCGAGAATAAAATCCCTTTCAGACTGAAGCAAGTAGCCGGCATGAAAAAATCAGAGGATTCGGCCCGTCAGGCCCGTCTCTCTTTTTATGAAGAGGTGATCAAGCAGGAAGAATTATCCGGCGTCTGGCTGGCTCAGCACGCAGATGATGTCATTGAGACCTTTTTTCTTCAGCTTCTGCGTGGTGCCGGGCCGGAAGGGTTGGCATCGATTCAACCCGTCAGCCAGGTCCATGGAATCTCTCTTTATCGCCCTCTATTGAATTACTCCAAGGAGCAATTACTCCAGTTGGCAAACGATTGGGAGCTGGATTGGAGAGAAGACGAGACCAATCAATCGATGGAATTTGCCCGCAATCGGGTCCGTCACCTCCTCCTGCCTGTCTTGAGAAAGTGTAGTGAACGAGAATTCACACCGCTCCTGACTCGTACCATCCAGCTACTTTCTGCTGAGAATGACGACTGGCTTGCTCGCCTGCCGAATTCCTATCCTGAGAAAATTCCTGTTTCTGAACTCAAAGATGAAACAGTCGCCTGGCAGCGACGCTACTTAAAAGGCTGGCTACAGAGCCTCAGAGTCAAGGATATCAGTTTTGAAGATGTCGAAGCGGTGAGAGGACTTCTATCTGGAGGTAGTCCGGCTAAAGTGAATCTCTCCGAAGCACGCTACGCCCGCCGCACAGCAGGATATCTCTACCTCGATTAATTTCCGAGCACCACCTGCCAACGATAAAAGGCGCGATCAGTAGGTGCGTTTGCGTCTTGAGCCGTAATGATATTGCCCGTGCCGGCGATCGGAGATCCAATAGGGCTCCATTGGGATAAATTGGTCGAGCGTTCCAGCTGATACTGGAGACCGATCTGTGTTCCGGTGCTCAGTTGAACCGGACCAGTCAGGTTGATCTCCGCTGGTATTGGGAAAAGCGAGTCCGTCGCCGGAAGCTTACAGGCCGTAATATATTGATAAGTTTGATCCCCGTTGTCGTCGTCGAAGACCATCGCTGCGGCAAAATCAAGGCCAGCTGAGACATAGAAGGAGATCGTCTCGTTGTTCACGATCAGTTCCACCAGAGTTCCGTTCAGGGACCAGGTGGTGGTGATTGGATCACCGTTAGAGTCAGTTGAAGAGTTTACGGATTGCAAGCGAGCCACCCCGCCTGAAAGCAGTTCAAGCGTTCCCACTTCTGCAGCAGTGTTGGTCAGTGTTTGGTCGAAATTGGCTGGGTCACCGGAGGTTTCATATTCAATCCGACTAAACCCCCAAGTTCCGATCAGGTCGTTGGTGGTTATACTGGTGGGTTGCTTCAGAATGACCTGGAGAGTGCGGTCGGTGTTGCTGAATCCTACATTCGTTGTCGTCTCTGATATGGCTTGAACAACGGTATCCACTCCCTGTGAGATATCCGTGATGAGTAAGCTTTCAATGCCTACAGTGAGTTCGAGGCCTGATGGGGTCATGGTCCAGGTACCCGGAGGAATGACGTCACTGTTACCTCCCGGAGTGGTCGAGAGATTTGAGGCGGTAAAAGTCAGGTCAGAATTAAAATTAATTTGTTCGATGACTTGATTCATGCCGACAAATCCTTCATCGGTCTGACCGTCGAGGGTGAAGGTGATGATGGTTTGACTGAGCGCAATCCAAGTGCCCACGATATCACTATTTGTAATTAGCGATGTTGGAGTACGGAGGCCAATTTCCAAGGCAACCTCCTTTAGCGTATTCGGGCCAGAGGGCGTTTGCTCGAAAATGGCGCCGCTGTATGTATCGAGTTCTTCCGAAAGTGGGATGAGATCTAGACCGTCACTATCAATTGCAGCAAGGAACCCGTCATCAAAGCCAAGCTGAGTCAAACTGCCTCCGATGGTCGTCGTATTGCTTGAGTCGATAGTAAAGCTGTCGGTATCAATGGATGTGTCTTCGAAAGAAATGCTGCCGCTTGAGTCCAGCGTTTCAAGATCGAAACGGTTTCCAACCCAGGCACCAGTAATGTCAGGCCTTTGCCCGAAGGCGTTGACTGAGATCCCGATAACAAAAGTGATATAGAATAGTTTGAATAAATTCATTTTCATCACCATTCTGTTTATCACTGGACAGATTGAAGTCGAATGAAGATTTGGTGACATTTTAGAGAGTGAGATCATTCTCAATTCGGCTGTTTTGTATTCAGGATATCCGAACTTTTTTAGAGACCTTTGAATAGGTCATTCCAATCCACTTTCAGTACTTGTTGTATTTTTAGTAATGTCGGCAGAGACGGTATTTTTTCGCCACTTTCAATCTTCTGCAGGTAGCGGGTACTAATGCCTGTTTTTTCTGCTAGTAAAGCCTGTGTTAAACCAATTTGGCTTCGTGTTTTGGAGACGTTTCTTCCAAATATTTCTCCCAGATGATCTCTTTTTGCCATTTAACTAAGCTATATGATTCCAAAATACAGATTTCCCTCAAACGCCCCCAGAGGGCGTTAATTAGTTTGACAATTTTAGCTAAGAATATTGAATTCTGTTTATGTTGTTGTGCCATCAAAAGCTTGTCCTTGTTAGGACTGCATGCTTAATTGGAACAATGAGATTGTTCAGGGCTGTTTACTTTATGGTAGCCATGGTTCCCCTTTCTAGGGCGAGTGACCCTGAGAGTATTCCACCATTCAGTCTCTTCTATTCTTTTTCTGGAACAGACGTCTGCGGAGTGAGCTATTCGAAAGGTGAGAGTGCGAAATCTGTTAACACGTACGCCTTTTTGATCAACGTGCCGCAGTGGGTGCGGGAAGCAAGTGGCCAGAAGGTCGAGTCCAAGGTAGATGGAACCACCCTCAACTTCCTTTACCTCCCTTTCAGTTTAGAGGTCTTCTGCCGTCAGCATGGAATCAATCCTGAAAAGCTGAAAAGCGCTGAGGGGCAGGCCATCATCGATTGCGGCCCCTTTAGTGATCAACTCGACTCGATTGACCCTAAGCTGCTGCAACAGATGGAAGCCTACTTTGCCCGTTGGTACGAGAAGGAACAGTGGACCATTCACCCGCGTCCGGAACCAAAACCACCAGAATGGCTCAATCGTCCACTGAATCGAAAGTTCTATTATGAAGTTCCTGCTGAAAAGGATTTAGCCGCAAGAGAACGCAAAGGGCTGAAAGAGTGAATCTGGAACTCAGGAAGCTGCAAAGGATACAAAGAGTGAATAAAGTATTTTTGCGTGTTCTGTGTTTTTTCGCGGCTACTTTTCTTAATATTCAAGTCTACGGAATTCTGGACTTGGACTCAGACGGCACGAGTGATATCTGGGAGGATCACTACGGAGCGGACTTACCAGCGAATGTCGATTCCGATGGCGACGGCATGCTCAATAGTGAGGAATACGCGCGCGGAACTAATCCGCTAGTTGCAGACAGCTCTAAGGAAGCGATCACCATCACCGGTGACGGAACGAATGGTTACGGAGTCGAATTCAGCTTTTTCGGTGGAGTCGCCCGTGACTTCCAACTCGAAACCATTGAGGACTTAAAATTACTAAATTGGACTCCGGGCGAAAGCCTGCCCGGAGCCGACTTGCCCATCATCGTCACTGAGAACATGAACACGACGAGGAAGTTCTACCGGATGCAACCACTCGGAGCGCAACCGGATGGAGACGGCGATACCTTAGACGGCGTAGAAGAAAGTATCCTCGGCAGTGATAATACCAAAGCAGACAGCGATGGAGATGGACTCGGAGACCGGTTTGAGGCAATCCATCGTAACAACGGCTTCAATCCGAACAGTCCACCGGGACAGGGAGAAGATCCCAGTGGCGATAATGAACCCGATGGCTTAAGCAATGCCGAAGAAGAAGAGGCCGGAACCAACCCTACTCTGGCTGATACCGACGGAGATGGAGTCAATGATGATATTGACGGTTGGGCCAATGAAACGACGAATCCTAAATATACTCCGCCACGAATTGAGGTGATGCGGTATGGGCTCATCGACGCAGCGCAATCGAACGACACGGGCTTTTTTCTGCTCAGCAACAATGTTGGTCAGGGTGTCATTCAGCATAACAATCCTTTAAAGCATTACTTTTTTGATCAGGGTGCCATTTCAGAGATATCCATGCCGTCAAACGCAACATCAATTTATTTTTCTGACATGAGTGATTCCGGGATCGTCGTAGGAGCATACATTTATGAAGATACAGGTTCCAGCAATGTGTACAACCAGGCCGCTTTTGCATGGCAGAATGGACAATACACAGTTCTAAAGAATTATGGTCCTCATCAACTGGCCAAAACGTATTTAACTTCTCAAAGACATAGCTATTACAAATTGCTCATTGATGAAAGTGACCGGATCTACTCCACTTATCGATATGGGGCCAGCCACCAGCAAAGCAATCCCAGCCAGTATGGACATGCCTGGCAGGTTGCCATCGTAAAGTGGGAGACCCAATCTGCCAGCCCAACTGCACATTCACATCAATATCTCATCGAAGACTTCTATGATCAGGGAAACAGTTATGAAAACACGGAAAATACCGATTTGCCCATGTACTTTGCCCATGATGTTGATGATCAGGGGGTTCTACTGGTCTTTGAAGGAGACCCCATCTACTTTCCGGATGAAAGAGGCAACGATGGCATATTCAATGGTTCATTCATAGAGGTCCACCCACCTAATGCACTGTTATCAATGAATCCTCAGGGCGATGTGCTCGGTTACGATCAAGCCACGGGGGAATCGTTTCTGCTCATGAGCGACTCAGGGGGAGCCTATACCAAAAAAAATGTTGAGAATGGTGTCTGGGGAGCATTCAACAACCGGTATCAAGCTGCCGCCGGCGGCACTATCTGGCAGAACTACACGACATACAACCTAAATGATCTGACTGGTCAAGAGCCTGACACATTTCCAGAGTGGATTATTAATGGTGCAACAAGTATTGACGAGAAAGGAGTAATCTATGGAGGCGCTACCCACTTTTATGAAGGTTCGACTAATCCGGAAGCTCAGGTCTATAAGCCAGTCCTTTTAATCCCAATTGAATTAACTTGGGAGAAAATCGACGGGGATTACCCCGATTTGGATGACAATGTCAATCCGTTTACCCAGGAAGTCCAAGGCCAGAGAATCTTCCCCGGCAAGAAAACTCCGAGCGATACACTGCGCAATAAAGTAACGCTTAAGGTCGATGTCGGCATCCCGAATGCGCAAGTTTACGTGAAGGCGTTTGACGTTGATGACCCAACCCCAACCATCGACGATGAGAAAGAAGACGGCACCTATCTCATTGATCCGAACGACAGCAGCACCGAGGGTGTCGGCGATGATAACCGTGAAGACCATGTGATTCCGTCCGGCAAAGAAGCTGGGTTCTTCACTAGTAGTGATACTGCGACAGCCAACAAGCAAAGTGACGTTCAGGGAATTGCTGAATTTGAATTTAATATCGGAATGCAGCCTGGGAACAATTACCGGGTGGTCGCTTCGGTTTTCAATGAGGATATTTACGCTGATGTCCAGGTCACCGATCCGGCAGCTACTGGTTATCTTGGACCAGATGAAGATGACACACCAACTCCGGCTTCGCCGTTACTCACAGTTTGGAGAAAACTGCACCTTGAAGTGGATTCGATGGAAGCTCCACCAGAGAAAACCCAGCGCGAATCGCCTGACAACATAACAGAGACTGGAATCAGTTGGGCTCTGGATACCCCGAATGCCGGTAGAAGCACGCTAACAATTGATGGCACCCTGCCAGAGAACGAGAACTTTTATAGTAATGGAGAAATCGTAAGCGGAACTACAAGATTTCCAATCTACTCCAATGCAGACAATCTGATATCAAACGACACGATAGTAATCAACGGAGTGCCATCTGCCACGGAGCAGGCTAAATTTATTGGACAGTCTTTTGAAGTCATCGACGATGATGACTTATACATCTCAACGCTAAGCTTGCCGGATCCTATTCCACAGCATGGAAATAGCACATCGATTATTGAAGCAATAATGCCACGCTATGCTGAAGCATATATTGAATTGGTGGATGCAAATGACTTGAATCTCAATCCAAACAAAACGATCCCCTTTTCCAGTAATGAAGGGGTTAGCAGCTCGATAAATCCAATATCGTCTTATTTCCTGCAATCACTCGATCTAGGTCAGGATGACGAGGGTGACTTCTGGGCCTTCACTGTTGTTTATGGATATCAGCCTCAATCTGGTCTCGATGCTGATCCTGATCCTGGAGCAGAAGGTCGATTGCTTGGCGGAATTCCAGAGGGCGGACTTTATGTGGGATATATTCCAAATAAACCTTGGGGATTCGGTGTGATTTACATGGAAACCATTCGGGAAAAAGCTATTCCTCCTGCCACACCATTAGTTTTAGAAAACCCGGCCTCGCAGCAGATAATGAGAGAAAGTTATTATAGTTTGTTTTACGGAATAACCGCACATGAAATTGGCCATGCTCCTGGAAGGAAAGATGAAGATGGCGATCATGCTGAACTTGGATTGATGCAGGAAGGCGGAGCAAACATTAACAGCCCATTTTTCCCTAAGACGATCCAAAGGTTTAGAGACGCGAAATCATGGAGGGAGTAGCAATGAGTTGGCTTAGATTATTAACTCTCTTGGTATCATTAACGACTTTAGGGTTGCAAACAAATGCTGCAATTCAATACCCCGAAGATGCAGCAATCGGCTCTCTTGAATTTCTAATTTCGGTTTATCATGTAGATAATCAGACTTTCCCTGAAGAATGGAATGATTTCACGAGTGATTCCAGATACTCTGAAATGTTTCAAGATTTGGTGAATGAGTATCTCGGAGATGACATCGCAAAATACTATTCATTTGCCCCAGCAAACTTAAGAGTCTCGAAAGCGGATTTACGAATTGAAGGCGGAAAAATTTTAATTATAGGGAATGGACCACTTAAAAAGCCAGCAACGCGCGACCCAGGAAGATACGTCATCTGGCTGAGGAATGAAAGAGCCCATGCCAGCTGGCTGCCAGAAACGAAAATCAAAACCATTTATGAGCGTGCTCAGATTCCGTACAATGGAGAGAACCTCAATCAGGCAAGAAAGATGTATGTACCCAACCCAAGTATGCCATCAGAAAAACAAGAACTAGGCGACACTTCCATTCCTAGTATTGAGTCTTATGCTAGTTCATCATCAAAGTCAAAATCACAGGATAAAGCTGAGGAAATCATAGAGGATAAACTGACGCAACCAGCAACCTCGTTCCCATGGTTGCTCGCAATCGCCGGCCTCATCCTTCTAGCTGTCATTGCCGTGATCGGGTTCAAAGTCCTGAACAAGTCCTCCTAGCTGTCACCGGTAGCTAAGCCCAACTCAACCGGTTTTCGCCGCTACACCCGGCAAACTGCGATAAAAACTCCTATATTCGTCGCGAGCAGGCAAGCACCGCTTTGACTTACTCCGGGGTATCGGATTGTCAGTAGACTGGCAACCTCCTTGCAGCTTACGGTTCGAAAGTGTCACTGCGGCTTAAATGCAATCGCCGCGCCATAGCTCCTGCAACTTGTATTGCGGAAAGCTGTCTCTGGGTTTGCGCTAGGTCTCCCGTGCGAGACAGTGAAGCCGGGAGATGAAGCAAGGTTCGTAAGTTGAGGCTTGAATCTTCGAAAAGTATGGATTCACTATTTGAAATACGCCAATTTGGGTAAAGACCCAAAGGTAAAGTTTAACCGTATCAACGATGAATATTTCCGATCACTTCCAGTTTTGGATTATGGCTTCTTTGACAGGCCTATGTGCTTTGATTGGATTAGCTCAGCTAGTGGTAACACTGTTAGGGAGGTCTGATGCACTAAATTTTGCAGGAACAGACTACAAAAAAATGGGAAACTTAATCCTACTGTTTTGTTTTGCGATATGTTTGATTGGATTGATATGGATAGTCCAATATCAAAGCACATAGGCCTGTCAAAGAAGCCATAATCCAAAACTGGAAGTGATCGGAAATATTCATCGTTGATACGGTTAAACTTTACCTTTGGG
>JBCBYL010000168.1:0-4073 GCA_039815855.1 Verrucomicrobiota bacterium | reverse complement strand
GTGAACTCCGTCCCTTATTAAAATACGTTCAGCTAGCCTTTGATCCACGGACCCCCCGTCCTCTTTAAACAGCTTCATGGATCTATTATTCGAATGGAACGGAGGTATTGAGACTCATCTCCTCATCTTTAGGGGTGTACTTTAAGGGAATACCATGATTTACTTGATTCATGGTCATGAGTCAGGTCCTAGAGCCAAAATCATGGGTATCTGCTTTTTTGAGTTATCTGGAGGATGAAAAGGGATACTCTGACAAGACGGCGCGCAATTACCTCCGGGCCATCGAACAATTTTCTCATTTTATGCCCGACCAGAGTTGGAGGAGGCTGAGCCACAACTCATTCAAAGAGTATTTATACCACTTGAGTCGTGAAGCAAAATTGGGACCTGCCTCCATTCGTCTTCATTTTTCCGCACTACGATCGTTCTATCGATACCTGGTTCGCTCTGGACGAGTTGAGACGAATCCCCTGGCTGAACTGAGCCTTCCCGTAAAGGAAAAGAGGCTTCCCCGCTACTTGAGTGAATTGCAGATTGAGGTGTTACTGTCGGCACCTGTTTATGCTTGGAATCAGTATCGTGTCGATAAGTCGCGACGAGGGAAGCCAGTACTTGAGTGGCAGTTTCTGCGCGATAAGGCCATTTTGGAATTCTTTTACAGCACGGGTGTGCGGATCAATGAACTGGTGAATATCAAGGATCTGGACATTGATCACCGATCTGGAGTTCTACGAGTGATGGGGAAGGGAAAGAAGGAGCGGATCACTGTTTTGGGAGAGCCTGCTTTGAGAGCGTATGCGAACTACCGTGACCAGATCCCACTCCCCATTCAAAATGAATGGGCTTTTCTGAATCCCCGAGGAGAAGCTCTCAGTGTGAGAGCAGTGCAACAGCTTTTTAAAAAGTATCTCACTATGGCTGGACTGGATACAGAGCTCAGTCCGCATAAATTAAGACACAGCTTTGCTACCCATCTTCTCGACCGGGGGGCGGATCTACGCAGCGTACAGGAACTGCTAGGTCATGCGAATCTCAGCACGACACAGATTTATACCCAAGTCACAGCAGAGCGCTTGCGCAAGAGTTACGATCAAGCCCATCCGAGGGCGTAGTGAGCGTTGATCATGTTCCGATTTCTCTATAATACGGTGTTTACCATTGGCTTCCTTCTGGTCTGGCCTCATTTCTTTTACCGGATGTGGAAGCGCGGTCAGGTCTGGCGTAAAATAGGCGAGCGCTTTTCGATCTATGAGCGCGGAACCATCCGTAAGCTGGCTTCCTTTCAAGAGCCACTCTGGATTCATGCAGTCAGTGTCGGAGAAATCAAGATGGCGATTCCACTCATTAATGAGATCAGAAAAAAGCGTCCTCACCAGGATGTGGTACTGACCACGACGACAGTCACTGGCAGGCGTATCGGTGAAGAGATACGAGACGATCATACCTTAATGCTCTACCACCCGCTCGATCTTTGCTGGTGCGTGCGAAAAGCCTTCCGGCTCATTCGCCCCCAGATGCTCATTCTGGTTGATCAGGAACTCTGGCCCAATCACCTCTGGGAGGCGAAGGCATCTGGAGTTCCGGTCTGGGTCGTCAATGCCCGGATGTCAGACCGGTCGATGAAACGTTTTCGGACGTTTCGAGGCCTGCTCAGACCGTTGCTGAGGGAGCTGAATCTCGTTTGTCTGCAAATGAATGAGGATGTAGAGCGTTATCGTCGCGCTGGATTTCCACCTCACCGACTCTTTGTGACCGGGAGCTTAAAGTTCGATGTGGGATTGCAACCGGGAGAGAGTGAGATGATCAAAGAATTGCGAGAGCAAACGTCGTGGTCTGCAAATGAACTCATCCTTCTGGCGGGAAGTACTCATTCTGGAGAAGAGAAGATCCTGATCGAACAATTTTGTCGGATGAAGCCACAGTATCCCGATCTCCGTCTCGTCCTCGTTCCACGACACGTGGAACGTACCCCTGAAATTGTAGAACTGGTAGAAAATGCCGGTCTCTCTTACATCCGGAGGACTGACGTTGTTCATTCAGGTAGCACTCCTGATGTTTTTATTGTCAACACCACTGGAGAGCTGGCGCATCTTTACCATTTTGCAGACATTAATTTTATCGGGAAGAGTCTCTGCGGGAAAGGTGGTCAAAATTTTATCGAAGCGGCAAGAGCAGGGAAGCCGGTACTCTTTGGTCCGGAAATGAGTAATTTTAGAGATTTACTCAGACTCTTCAAAGCAGCGGATGCCATTCTCCAGATAAAGGATGAGGATGAGTTGGAAACGATGATCCGGGAATTAATCTCTTCTCCAGCAAAAAGGAAAAAATACGGTGATGCGGCAGCCGAGGTCTGCCAGCAACATGCGGGCACGAAAGAGAAACTCTCTTTGATGATTGCTCAGGCCTTATCCTGAATTCGTTCCAATAGAGTATTCAGCACAGGCGCGTGCGGCTTCGGTTTTGATCCCAAGTTTGTCACCAGCCGCTTTGGCATCTGCCTCCATGGCTGCAATTGTCTGATCATGATGCAAGGGGTCATGATGATGAAGGAGTAAGCGTTTGGTATTGGCTGCTTGAGCTTCTTTTAACCCTGCTTGCCAGGTGGAGTGCCCCCATCCGATGTATTCCTGATATTCTTCAGAGGTGTATTGAGAATCGTAAAGCAGCAGGTCAGCATCTTTGGCTATTGCTTGAACAGACTCATTTAACTCAGCGGAATGCTCATGATCCGTGCAAAAAGCGAATACGGCATTGAGCGCCTCTTCCTGATATTCTTCAATCCGAAATCCGTAACAACCTCCCGGATGATTTAAAGCGTAGGGGATGATTTTTAATCGATTCGATCCATCCTCCAGGATGACTGGACTCTTTTCTACGAGCTGGTGAAACGTCATCGCAGCAGGCATGTCAGGTAGGGGAATGGGAAAATTAATGCTCTTCTGTTGGTAGAGTAACGCATCTTCAAGCACAGTTTTCCCTTCTGCGGATGAACTTTGAAGCTGAGGGCTATACATCTTTAACGTGGTTCCAGCCCTGAATGCCGGTGAGAAAAAGGGAAACCCCTGAATGTGATCCCAATGGACATGAGAAAAAAAGAGATGAGCCTCAAGCATTTCCTTCTCGCTCCATTCCAGCCCGAGCTGTCTTAAGCCGGAGCCACCGTCAAGGACGACGTTGAGCTGGCCAGATTCAATAGAAACACAAGTGGTGTCACCGCCATAGCAACTGGTGACAAATGCGGCTGTGCTCGGTGTGGGAATACTCCCTCTGGTGCCCCATATCTTAATTTTCATGGGGATCCAGGAAGTGCTTTTTTGAGGGTCAGGATCGTTCCGACGTCTTGAGGCGCGTACTGGACAGTTTCAAAAACTTGTTGGAGGAGAATCGTTCCCAGTCCGCCAGGCCTTAAGTCATCCAATTCCCGACCTTTGATTTTTTCGACTTCAGCAGGCTTTCCTTGATCAATAATACAGATCTGCAAGTGAGTTTGATCTTTAGATACCTCATAGCGTATCGGTCCTGCTTTCTCTCCATAAGCATGGCGATAAACATTGGTGGCCGCTTCATCGACCGCGAGCACGATTTGCCCCACGGTAATGTCATCAAAGCCGGAATGTTTGGCCCAGTTCTCAATATAGTCTCGGCCTTGGCAAAGGGTGCTCGTGCAGCATTTGAGATCGAGATGAGGCGCTGGTGCCAGACCTCGCCAATCCATGATCATGAGGGTGGAGTCGTCATGCTGCTCTGCTTTGCCCATAAAGTTTTCCCATTTTTCAATGGATACCTTAAGGACTTCGGAGCTGGTTTTGGCCTCGGGTAGATTCGAAATGAACTGTTCATCACTATATTCTTCACCAGAGCCGTTGCGGGCCTCGGTAATTCCATCTGAATAGAGGACCCAAATTTGACCGGGTTGAAGATCGACCTCGACGTGTTGATATTGGAATTCTGGCATGATGCCTACGGGTAACTGGGGTGCGCAATTAGCGACGGACCATCCTGCCCCGCTACTGAAGAGGGGGGCATACTGACCTGCATTACAGATTTGGAGTTTATTCCGGTGGGGATCAGCC
>JBCBYL010000041.1:0-19679 GCA_039815855.1 Verrucomicrobiota bacterium | reverse complement strand
TGTTGTGAAAGACCTGGGTGGTCGCGCTGTAGGAATGTGCTTTTGCGTACTTGAAGCTGAAAAGGAATTCAACATTGGGGTGATCGATCAGGGGTTGGAATGTTTTAGCAATGTCAGTAGCTCCAGCCTGATGCTGCCGGTGCAGAAAAGTGATTTTCCGGTCAGGCTGATCTGCCACGACATCGAGCACGCCCTTCCCGTAGGTCTCCCACATCCAGTCTTCTTTTTCCTGATTGGAGGCTCCGTGCATGTTTTCCCCGGTCGTGATTCCAATTCCCTTTAAATCCGGATAAGTCAAAAAGAGGGCTTTGACGCTCTGACGGAAGTAATCCTGAGTCTTTTCATTATCCAGTTCGTCCGTGATCCCGTATTGACCCTCCGTTCCATAATCGAACACATTCCAGGTAACAAAATAGATATCAACGTTACGGTCCTTGCCATACGCCATCACCTTTCGCCAGAAGGCAATTTTCTCATCGATGGTCATCTGGATGAGAGTCTCGGTTTCATCGAGAATTTCCTCTGCATCAAAATCTTCTCCCCTTCCGTTGTAATGCTTTTTCTCGAGGTTGATGGCACGTTGGACATCATCGAGGGCAATATCAGGGTATTCAGGAACTTTGACTAAGGAGGGAAAGGGATGAAGGTTCCAAAGAGAGAGGTAATTGTAACGGTGATGCGCCATCTCATCGATCAACTCCTGCCAAAATGTGAAGTCCCAGACGTGAGGGATATTGAATTGCCCATCATCTCCCATATCGCTGTAGCTTGGGGTCCGGACATCCAGGGGAATATTAAACTTAATCCCGCGCATACCCATTGCCGGCTTCTCCTCTTTATCCACGATCGATGGAAGTCCCCCAATCCGCAAGGTCTCAGCCAGATCGAATACTCCATACATGACTCCGGCAGCATCCGGGCCCGAAACTTGGATCACCATGTCATCTTCTCTGCTGATCCTGTATGACTCAGGAATACCTGATTCAGGCTTAATGAGTAATTTGATGGAAACTTCATCAATCCCCTTCTGATCTAAGGCACGTTCTAAGTCTTCAGCCGCAAAGGCGAGCTGAGGAATAGTTTGATCATAGCTGACTCTCGTTTCCGCTGAGGAACATCCAACCAGGCTGCAAAAGCCCAAGAAGATCAGAGAGAGAATAAATGGATAGGTGTTGCTCATTTTTTTGCGCTGGCCGATTCATAAGAGGTTTCATCAAAAAACTCAATTAGCCGGTAGGCTTGATCGTTCACCTCTTTCATCGCACTGGCCAATTCGGGGTACGGCTCATAATCCCAGCCGAAAATTCCCTTGTTAGAATTTCGGTTCGAGGGATCCACCTTTTCATTGAGGGGATCGTTGTCCGTGTAACGGAACCAATGCCATCCGACGTTATTCTTTCTCGCCGTCAAATTAAGAATCATATTCTGATAATAGTGGCCGCGCTCTTCCTGGGTGCGCACCAGCCAACCCGCACCTGAGTCACTGATGAGCCCGGGAATGTCCAATGCTTTTGAATACCATTCGGAAATAATAAACGGCTTGTCTGCCCATTTACCCCAATTTTCCATCAATTCTGCCGGGAGAAGCCAATCGCCATACCAGTTCATACTCATGATATCGACGAACTTGCCGTAAGTCCGCATCATTGTTTCATCACGGTGCACCCCAATCACCCGGCTCCCCAGATAGAGATGATTGGGGTCATACTTTTTAATCGCTTCAGAAACGACTGAATAATAACTCGCCGCATAATGAGCAAAGAATCCTTCTTTTTCATCCGCGGTCAGCTTATCCATTTCAGGGGTGCTGTTCCCCTGTTCTTTGAGCCAGCGTTTCGCTTCCTTGTGCTCATTCGAATCAGGCTCCAGCTTCAAACAACGCTCGAGGATGTTCTTCCGGAACGGTAATTCATTATCAGAAAAATGTCCGATCAAGTAGGGATCATCCTTGGTCTCGATGAGTTGTTTTGCGTGCTCATCTGCAAATGTTTTAAATTCCGGATCAAAGACAGGCATCACCTCATTAGTGTATTTATGGTTTCCTTCACCCATCTTGGCCCTTCCCTTTTCCTTGGCGTAACTGGACATAAAGCTCCATTTAGTTGTATACGGGAGTGGCTTCTTCGATGCCCGAAGCAGATGATTGCTCGACCAGGCCGCAGTTCCATTAAACCCTAGATCGACTAACGCGGCAGTCGCCTCGTCAGCCCAAACCTCATCCGTTCCGAATTTCTGATCAAACGCTTCCTTAAAACTAGGGCCCTTATCCGGGCTAACGCAGCAGACGGCCTTGTGGATGTAAAGATGCCCGTCTGGGTCGACTAACCACCACCGCCCATTGTGTTTATAGGTGTAGAAAAAGCCCTTGGCAGGAAATTGAGTCCCCGCAATGCCTCCATACTTACTGTAGTCCGGGTCCGGCTGCGCAGTGTAGCCAACCAGTTGCCGGAGAGTGTAGGTGGTTTGCGGCTTCCATTCCTGATGGGGCTTTTTCTTAGACTCAATGAGGAACGGATTTGCCGCTTTCGGGATCTCTGCGGCCTGGAGAGCGACCATCCCTAGTGAAAGCCAAGCTCCGAAAATAATGAAATGGGAGTGATTGATCAAAGCCCTCGCTTTTCCCAGTAAAAAGAAATGCATTTTTTCCATGAATCTAGTTTGTCGTAAAAACGTCTTTATGACGATGAGGAATTTACTCTACCAGTCCATTACCCGACGACATTTCGATCTTAGCCGAGGACAAATTTCTTTGAAAAGGTCATTTCCAATTATTGAGCCCTAGGATATAATTTTTGATAGTTATGAAAATCAACCAAAGCCGCCGACAATTCATCAAAACCGGATCTCTCCTTGGAGGATCTGCTTTCTTACCTAACTATTCATGGGCCCAACAGGCTTCCAATGAGAAACTCAAGGTTGCCCTGATCGGATCTGGTGGAATTGCGAAGACTGCTTTCAAAAATTGCCGGGATGAAATCGTGGTTGCTTTGTCAGATGTCGATGAAAAGCAGGGAGCACCTGGATTCGAAGCCTTCCCGGATGCGAAACGCTACACAGATTTCCGTAAAATGCTGGATGCTCATGAAAAAGAACTCGATGCAGTCATCGTCAGCACGCCTGACCATACCCACTTTGTCGCTACTTACGACGCCATGCAGCGGGGTATCGCCGTTCAAACCCAAAAACCACTCACTCACAATCTCTGGCAGGCCAGAACCCTTCAGAAAGCAGCTAAAAAATTCAACGTGCAGACGGTGATGGGAAACCAGGGGCACACGATGGAGGGCATGAAACTCATTAAAGACTGGGTCGATGACGGCCTGGTTGGTGATATCACTGAAGTTCACGCCTGGACGGGACGGACAACGAAAAATATTTCTAACGCCAAAATCACCAGCCCTGAATACATTGACGTGCCTCCTCATGTGAACTGGGACCTCTGGCAGGGACCAACCGGCCCGGACCAAATGATTAAGGGTGTTTGCCCGAGTGGCTGGCGCTGGTGGTGGCAGTATGGCCTCGGCGGCTTAGGAGATATTGGGTGCCACACCCTCGACGTCCCTATCTTCAGCTTAGGGCTCGGTTATCCGAAATCTGTCGTTGCTGATAAGAGTATCGACTTTAGTTCGAAATACGGCGGCAAACCCAAGGCGGAAGCCATGACCTATGTTTATACCTTCGAACGCCCCGGGAAGCCTGATCTTCCAGTTTATTGGTACGAAGGGGGACACCTTCCAGAAATGCCAGCCTCTCTGGTCGATGAAACTGGTAAACTAAAAACAAAGGTTGGTGCTGGAGGTTGTTATCTGAAAGGGAAAGATAATACGATCGTGGCTCAAGGAATGCGCCCAACCAGTCCTAAAGTAGATCAGGGTTGGGATGAAATTCGACGTAACCTCCCTGAGAAAACGACTCCTCGCTCACCAGGAGGCGGGCCCATTGGAGAACTTTTTGCTTCGATCCGTGGAGACATGGAGAAGCCTGGATCTAATTTCGACTATGCCTGCCCTCTGACCGAAAGTGTCATCCTCGGAACGATCGCAGTCCGCAGCGGCAAGAAAGTGGAATACATTCCAGAATCTCAAACCTTTACCGATCCATCCCTCAACGAATACGTGAAGGAGCCTGTTCGCGAAGGTTGGGAATACGGAGAAGATCTGGCTTAATATACCTGCTTTATTCCTTCAATTTGAAGGGGCGGGAGGTCGCATTCTCCTCGGTAGGAAAGTCTTCTGGAAGCGGGAAAGTTACCTTTCCAGTCGCTGCCCATTCTGTTCCACGGACAAAGCTGACAATGAACCCGACTCCCTCGAATCCGGGTATATCGTGGCCGAGCGTGGTGTGGAAGCAGCGCCCTTCACCATATTCAATCGTCATGAGCATGGGCTCATGTTTATCAGAAGGCGCTTTTTCTGTTTGATCCTTACCGGTAGCCAGAACGGTCATTTGTTCTGCTGGGCCTCGTAAATTTGCGTAGCACTCATCTGGGGTTGTTCTCCACACCTTAGGCATCCCATCCGTAATGGGATGATCAGCAACCCGCACCGTAATCGGAAATTCCTCACGGCCACCGTGACCACCGACTTTCTTGCCGGGCTTCTCATCGCGTATCAATTCTCCAGCATCATTGTAAAAGACGTAAGCACCAGGGCTTTTCCCTTTTCGACCGCCCCATCCACCAATACCGATAATTCGATTGTAAGCATCCCAGTTCGCAAAGCAGTTATCGGCAGCGTGGACTGAAACAAAGCCCCCCCCTTCTTTGACAAAGGCCTCAAATGCCATCTTGGTCTCGTCTGGCCAGTCTGCCGCATTGACCCCAAAATTAGAAATAACCACATCGTAGGCTTTGAAATTGGGTTTGAAGTCAGGGTCCGCTTTCGGATTTGGAAGATCTTCGGTGCCTTCAATCCCTGCCAGGGGCAACCAATCCCCCTCGCGCTTCGTGCCCTTCCAGGTATATTTGGTGCGATTAATATCGACTTCAAATAATCCACTTTCTTCCAGATACTGTTTCATCATGATCGTGGATCGCGGCCAGACGATATGGTTATTCTGACCATCGATGATGAGCGCTTTGATTTTTGCCTCTGCTGTAGAGAAGATGGCAAAAAAACCAAAAAAGAGAAAAGAGAGAAAAAGCGTTGTCCGACTAGTTAAGAAATACATCTTATAATTATACAAGGCGTAAGGAGCATAAACAAGTTATCGTATCTATAGATACAATTGTTAAACTTACCTGATTCTAGCTTTACTCCTTTATTTGCCTTTAAGCGCACTGGCAGGAGAGGCTATTCTTACAGTTTGAGAGCACTCGCTAACCTTCTATAATCATATGATGAACTTTTTTTACCGCTATCTCTTAGTAGTAATTTGTATTCTTGGCTCCACCGCTTCCCTGAAAGCTCAGGAAATGGATGAGATGTGGGGAGATCAGGTCGTAAAACTCCGGGCCGACGATGCAGAACGTGGACAGCTCTTCAACGACGGAAATTATGCCATGTTCATCCACTGGGGCCTCTACTCTCATCTCGGTAACAAATATAAAGGCAAAACTTACTACGGTATCGGAGAGTGGATCATGAACCCGCGTGTGGCCGACATCCCCTATCAGGAATACATGAAGATCGCGGATGATTTCAATCCAACCAAGTTCGATGCCGATGCCATTGTCAAACTCGCCAAAGACGCGGGCATGAAATATGTTGTCATCACCTCAAAACACCACGACGGTTTTGCTATGTTCGATTCGGATTGTAACGATTTCAACATCGTCGACGCCACACCATGGGGCAGGGATCCCATGAAAGATCTGGCCGTGGCCTGTCAGAAATACGGGCTGGGACTGGGCTTCTATTACTCCCACTTTCAGGACTGGACTTACCCGGGTGGAGGTAAAAGCAGGGCCCTCAGGAAGAATGGGGAAAACGCTGGCTTCGACTACTATTATGAGACGAAATGCAAACCTCAGGTCGAGGAAATCACCTCCATGTATGGACCTATCGAAATTGTCTGGTTCGATACCCCAGGTGGCATCCCGAAAAATTATGTCGAAGAACTCGTAGCCATTACCCGCAAGAATCAACCCAATGCCCTCATTTGCGGACGAGCTGGTCACGGACTTGGAGATTATGCCTCTCTGGGTGATATGGAAGTTCCCAATAAAAATCATGATGGAATGTGGGAAACGGTGGATACCACAAACGACTCGTGGGCCTATGCCTGGTATGATGAATACTGGAAAACCCCTAAAGATATCCTCCAGCGACTCATTTCCACAGTCGGCCGTGGCGGCACCTACATGCTCAACATCGGGCCCAGAGGAGACGGCTCTGTTCCTGATCGGGCTCAAGCGACCCTCCGAAAGTCCGGAGAATGGATTCAACGCTATCCTTACGTCGTCTATGGGACCAGTGCGTCACCCTGGGGGCATGCCCTCCCCTGGGGAGATGTGACCGTAAAAGACAATCGACTCTTTCTCGCGATTTATGAAATACCGGAGAATCGAGTGCTCAACCTGCCTGGTTTAATGACCGAAGTCATCTCAGCAACTCTCGTCGAAGGCGGTGAAAAGAAGCCCTTGAACGTATCGACTCAAGACGGATGGACCTGCATCCAATTGCCACAAGTTATCTCAGAAAAGATTATCCCGGTAGTGGAGATTGAACTCGTTTCAGCAGCTAATGTGGACCATAGCTTGGGAATCGATCCTTCTGTCGAAACCACCTTGCTCACTGAGTTCGCCAACGTAACCAACGCGAAATTTCACCAAATCCGCTGGATGGAAAAATTTGGTGAATGGAAGCATGCCTATCAAGCAACCGAATGGAAGAAGGATGGCAAAGCGACATGGGATGTTTCTGTGCTCCAGCCCGGACATTATAACGTCGATCTTACTTATCGTGGAGATAAGCGTGTCGTATGGTGTGTTGAAATCGAAGGCGGGGAAAAAATTCAAAACCAGCAAAATGCTTCTGATCATTTTCAGCGCTTTCCGATTGGTTGGGTTCATTTTCCCAAGCCAGGACGCTATAAGATCAGTGTCAGCTGCTTAGAAGGTGATAAGAAGGCCGCTGCCCTCAAGGCGGCACACTTTACTTATATTGAACTTTGATCGAGCAGAGAATATGAGGGCCCAGGTAATCACTCCTAGAGAGATGAATCACCCGGCTTGATGCTCTTTGAAGTAGTCGTAGGTTGATTCGATTCCACTGCGGAGGGAAATCTGTGGTTCCCATCCCAGTGAATGAATTCTGCTAACGTCGAGGAGTTTACGAGGCGTCCCATCAGGCATGCTCGTATCCCATTCGATGCTCCCTTCAAAACCGACCACTTCTTTGACCTGCTCTGCGAGTTCGCGAATAGAAATATCTTTGCCAGTGCCAATGTTAATAATCTCTTCAGACGACCATTTGTCCAAAAGGACAAGGCAGGCCTGCGCCAGATCATCTGAGTGAAGAAATTCACGCTTTGGCTCACCCGTTCCCCATAGTCCAACTGATGTTTGACCTTCGATTTTCGCGGTATGGAATTTTTTAATGAGGGCCGGCATCACATGTGACGTGTTGATGTCATAGTTATCATTGGGTCCAAAGAGATTGGTCGGCATGGCCGAGATGTAATCTCGCCCGTATTGACGCCGGTAAGCGCGGCACATGTAAATGCCTGAAATCTTAGCAATCGCATATCCATCATTGGTCAGCTCTAAGGGGCCGGCCATTAAGCTCTCCTCTCGAATAGGCTGTTCGGCAAATTTTGGATAAATACATGAACTCCCAAGGAAAAGGAGTTTTTCGACATTCGCCAGGTGGCAGGCCTGGATGAGACTCATCTGGATCTTGATGTTATCTACGAGAAAATCGACAGGCCTTTCGTTGTTCGCTTTGATTCCGCCCACTTTCGCGGCGGCATCAATCACATGGGTCGGTTTCTCAGACGCGAGAAATTCCACCGTTTTCTTTTCATCTGTCAGGTCTAATTCCTGGCGTGTTCGGACGATGACCTCCCAATCAGGCAAACTTTCAAAGAGCCTGACTAAGGCACTTCCTACCAGCCCGCGGTGACCCGCAATGAAAATCTTTTTGCTCATCCGGCCAAGTTTACATTCTGATTTTCTGGCCGGTCTGTTCTTGTTTGAGCTGCTCGATATCCGCATCAACCATAATTTTAACGAGCTCCTTGAACTTCACTTTTGGCTCCCAGTCCAGAACCTTCTTTGCCTTGGAAGGGTCACCAATGAGCAGATCGACCTCAGCCGGACGGTAGTAGCGTGGGTCAATTTTGACGAAATCATCAGGGTCCATCCCAACATGGGAAAAGGCTTCGTCGACAAACTCACGGACGGTATGTGTCTCACCCGTAGCGATGACAAAGTCATCCGGCTTTTCTTGTTGCAGCATCATCCACATCGCTTCGACATATTCAGGAGCATATCCCCAGTCTCGTTTTGAATCCAGATTTCCGAGATAGAGGTGCTTTTGTAAACCCGCTTGAATTCGAGCAATGGCCCGGGTGATTTTGCGGGTAACAAAGGTCTCTCCACGGCGCGGAGATTCGTGGTTAAAGAGAATACCGCTACAGGCAAAGAGATTATAGCTTTCCCGGTAATTGACGGTGATCCAGTGACCGTAAACTTTCGCAGCAGCATAGGGACTACGCGGATAAAATGGAGTCTCCTCTTTTTGAGGAACCTCCTGGACCAGTCCATACATTTCACTACTGGAAGCCTGATAAAACTTAGCGGGTAACTGAGATTTTCTTAAGGCCTCTAACAGACGCAGTGTGCCCAAGCCCGTCACATCTCCGGTAAATTCAGGTATATCAAAACTGACCCTGACATGGCTTTGAGCCCCTAAATTGTAGATTTCGTCCGGTTGGATGTCTTGCAACATCGTTAAGATAGAAACTGAGTCACTCAGGTCTCCATAGTGGAGAAAGAAGCGGCCCTCGATATCATGTGGATCCTGATAAATGTGATCAACACGCTCAGTATTAAACGAACTGGAACGTCGTATCAGTCCATGAACTTCATAACCCTTCTTCAAAAGAAGGTCAGCAAGATAAGATCCATCTTGTCCTGTAATTCCGGTAATCAGTGCTTTTGGCATAAGTAGAATAGTATTGGTAAGAATTTGAGAAGGAAAAGCCTATTTAGACTTCTTCTTCGTACGTTTGGGCTTACTGAGGCCGGCATGGATAAATTTACGATCAATCTGCTGAAAATGGCGTTCGATGGAGCAGATTGTCTCTAATTCCCCTTCCTTGAAATAGGCTGTCAGCTCCGAATCCCTTAACAGATAATCAAGAAAGGTGCCCTCTTTCCCATTCCAACAAGCCATCGCATTTCGTTGCACCATTTCATAGGCGGTTCTTCGTTCCACTCCTCGATCGGTTAAAGCCAGCAAGACACTCTGTGAATGATAAAGACCTTTCGTGATATCCAGGTTGCTCTTCATGTTTTCCGGGTAAACGATCTGCTTTTCAACCATGCTCGTCAATTTATCCAACATGTAATCGAGGAGGACGGTGCTGTCCGGCAGGATCACCCGCTCCACAGAGGAATGAGAAATATCTCGTTCATGCCAGAGAGCAACATTCTCAAGAGCCGCCAATGAATTCCCGCGGATGACCCGTGCTAAGCCTGAGAGACGTTCCCCAATAATTGGGTTCCGTTTATGAGGCATGGCGCTACTTCCCTTCTGCCCTTTGGCGAAGAACTCCTCCACCTCCAGCACCTCGGTGCGCTGGAGGTGCCTAAATTCAGTCGCCCATCGGTCAATACTGCTGGCGATCAAAGCTAAGGTCGTCATGAAGTGAGCGTGGCGATCTCGCTGAACCACTTGGGTTGCGATGTTGGCTGCCTGTATTTTCAACTTTTTACAGACGAAGTCTTCCACTTTAGGGTCCAGGTGAGCGTGAGTGCCAACTGCACCTGAAATCTTGCCGACGGAAATCTGATCACGCGCTTCGATTAACCGTTTCTCCGCACGGACAAATTCTTCATACATCAGGGCGAGTTTCAATCCGTAGGTAATGGGCTCCGCATGAATTCCATGAGAGCGACCGATCATCGCAGTGTATTTATATTTTTTTGCTTTCTTCGCAATCGTCTTCTTGAGCAGACCTAAATCCTGGAGAAGAATATCGGCAGCTCTTTGGCATTGGACTGCCAAGGTGGTATCGAGCAGATCTGAGGACGTTAAGCCTTGATGGATCCATCTTCCGGCCGGGCCCACGTGAACTGCCACCTCTTCCAGAAAAGCCAAAACATCATGGTGAGTCCGCGCTTCATTCTTACGTACTTGGGCGATGCGGTATTTTGCTTTCTGCCGGATTGTTTTGGCATCCTTAGCGGGTATCCGGCCAATGCGTGCCATTCCTTCACAGGCCAGAACTTCAATTTCCAGCCAGATATCTAATTTGCTCTCTTCTTTCCAAAGAGAGACCATTTCGGGTCGTGAGTAACGTTCAATCATAAAGAGATAAGGAGAAGGTCAGACTTGGATCTGATATTTTTCGATTCGGGTCAGGAGTGCTGATTTCGTCAATCCGAGTAGCTTTGCTGATTTCGCTTCGTCTCCACCTGTTCGCTGGAGGGCCTTTTCAATGGCCATTTTTTCCAGCAAGGGAATGACCGCCTCTTCCTGCTCGAGTTCAGCTTTGACAAATAACTCTTCCATGACCGATTCCCATGAAAGAGAAGCCGAGTCGTTACTCTTGAGAACTTGCTGGTCTGTGACGATATCACCGGGCGTCAGGGTGTCCCCGCTGGCGAGGACCATGGCCCGTTGAACACTGTTTTCCAGTTCACGGACATTCCCTGGCCAATCCAGGCGGGTCAGCGCCTCCAGGGCCTCAGGGCTAATCGAAGCAGGTCCTTCCGGGTTACGCTGTTTCCATTTTTTGATAAAGAAGGCGACTAGAGAAGGAATGTCTTCCTTTCTGCTTCGGAGCGGAGGGAGATCGATGCTAACCACATTGAGTCGATAATAGAGGTCCTCACGAAACTCACGGTTATTACTCGCCTGAGCCAAATCCCGGTTCGTGGCTGCGATCAGTCGTACATCGGTGTAGATCGGCTTGTTTCCTCCGACTCTGGTAAATTCCCCCTCCTGAATGACGCGAAGCAATTTCGACTGGATCGGCAAAGGCATTTCACCAATCTCATCCAGAAAAATGGTACCTCCATCACACTGCTCAAATTTACCGATCCGCTGAGCCATGGCGCCGGTAAAGGAACCCTTCTCATGGCCGAAGAGTTCACTTTCGAGAAGGTTTTCCGGAATAGCGGCACAGTTGATAGTGATAAACGTTTTGTTGGCGCGATTCGAATTTTGGTAAATGGCACGGGCCACGACTTCTTTTCCTGTTCCGCTCTCCCCTTGAATCAAAACGGTCGCGTCGGTTGGAGAGACTTGGCCTATGAGCTTATAGACCTTCTGCATGGGAGCGCTGGTACCAACGATACCTGATTTCATCGTATCGACATCGATGACTGCGGTTTCAGGAACGTCACCTTCCGCGGCCTCAGCCGCATCTAATCCTCTTTTGATCAGGGCCTTTAATTCCAGGATATCAAACGGCTTGAGAATATAATCAAAAGCCCCGCGCTTCATCGCTTCGATAGCGGTTTGCGAGGTTCCGTAAGCGGTCATCATAATAACCACTTGTTTGGGATTGAATTCTCTGATCTTGGCTAAGCCATCGAGTCCATTCTCCCTCCCCATCCTGATATCCATGACCACGACTTCAGGGAGTTCATCTTCGAGGATCTTCAGCCCCTTAGCAGGAGTGTCGGCACTTAGAACCTGAACTGGCTCTTTGGCGAGTAAGCGTTCAAATGAATAATGGACATCCTTTTCATCATCAATGATCAGAATCTTAGCTTGTTTCTTTGCGGCTGGCATGGGACAGAATTAATAAACGAAAAGGCCAAGGCTGACCAACACAACTCCTAACCCGATTCCGATGTAGGATAGAACGTTTGCTCTTTCAGGCTGATGAAAAACCCAGACGACTGCATCACGTAACAAGTAGGGCGAAGCGACCAGGATCATTCCTTTGACGATAAATAAATAAGCCAAAACCGTAATGACAAGGCGCACAGGTTCATCACGAAGGAAGGCGGCATCTAACATCACTTTAGCAAAGAGTAAGGCCAACACACCTGCGGCGCGCACCGAGAGAAATTCTTTAAGGTAGAAGCAGGAGGCAATCGCTAAGGCAATAAATCCGACCACGAATTTTGTCCGGTGGGGAGTATACTCCATTAAGTCAGCTGTTTGTAAGAGCCAGACAAACCAGACCGTAGCCACTCCCGTCAAAATCAAACCGGTCTGGTAGTGGCGCGGAAAAGCAAGAGCCAGCGCCTTTCCCTGCGCCGGTTTCAACAGGAGCGTTAAATAGGCTCCCAGATAGAGTATCCCCAGGGCAAGAGCCACTTGAGTCAGCGTAAACGAGTAGATCAACATGTGGCCACTTCCTTGCTCGATATCTGATCTTGATCATGATCTTCTAGAACCGGATCACCATAAAAAGTAAACCCCGTTGATTCGATAATGCGCACCGGAATGATTTCGCCTCGGAGCCGATCTGGCCCCTCGAGTACCACTAACTTATTAGTGCGGGTCCGGCCACTGAGGCGATCTTTTCTGGTCTTACTCGGGCCCTCGATCAGCACTTCCGGTGATGTGCCAATCATGTCGATCGCCTTACGCTCCGCAATTTCATCAATCACCCTCAGGAGATCCTTATTCCGAAATTCTTTTACCTCCTCAGAGTGCTGCTCCCCTAAATCAGAAGCCGGTGTGTTTCTCCTCTGGGAGTAACGGAAGATAAACGCATTATCGAATTCAATTTCCTGCACCAGATCGCGGGTCGCTTGATAGTCTTGATCTGTCTCTCCGGGGAAGCCGACGATAATATCAGTCGTGATCGCCACCTCCGGACACGCTTCTCGCATTTGCTGAACCACTTCCCGAAAACGATCCGCCTTATAGGCCCGTTTCATCTGTTTCAGAATACGGTCACTTCCAGACTGGAGCGGAAGGTGGATATGCTCGCACAGCTTAGTCAGTTCGGAAAATGCCTGGACCAAATCCGCTTTGTATCCGATCGGGTGGGGAGAGGTAAATCGAATCCGCTCTAAGCCGGAGAGTTCCTCGAGCGCGTAAAGCAGTTGCACGAAGGGAGACCGACCCTCCAGCTTGGGAAATTCGTGCCGCCCATACAGGTTGACGATCTGGCCGAGCAGAGTGACCTCCTTCACACCCCGGTCAACCAGGCTCTTCACCTCGTGCACGATTTCAGGAATGGGACGACTTCGCTCTGAGCCTCTGGTGTCCGGGACAATGCAAAATGAGCAGCGCATATTACAGCCCTGCATGATCGAGACAAATGCAGTCGCTTGCTGGTCCTTTAAGGTATGCTCACGAATCGTATTCTGAGAGCCTTCTTCGACTGCGGTATCGACAATCGATTGACGGAGGTCATCCATCGCTGGCGAATCTCCGCGCCCTTGGATCAGACGCTCTACATAATCGGCCACCCGATGGTATTTCTGAGTACCAATGACCATATCGACACCGGGTAATTGTTTGATCAATTCATCACCCCGGCTTTGAGCCATACACCCCATGAAACCAAGCACCATTTGAGGATTCTTCCTCTTCAGGGAATTCTGCAAATTTTCCATCTTATCGATGGCCTTCTGCTCAGCCATATCCCTGACACTGCAGGTATTCAGAAGGATGACGTCCGCCTCTTTCTCCCGAGTCGCCTTCTCATAGCCACGAAGTTGCAGCTGACGCGCAACCTGATCTGAGTCGCGTTCATTCATCTGACACCCATAGGTCTTGATGTAAAAGCTGGGCATGAGCGTAAAAGACTAAATCTGGAACTCAGGAACTCAAGGTTTCTTATCCGATCTGGAACTCACTAACTCAGGGTTTCTTTTCCTATCTGCTACTCAGGATACTCGTTCTCGCCCGACTCTTTTGATCGTTAATGGCATGCTTGCAAAGTTGAGAATGATTCCGGACTCCAAATCCAAAGCTTTCATATATGACCGGACAATTGAGAAAAACACGGGCTCGATTTCTTTTACTGCTTTTAACTCCACCACCACCCGACTTTCGATCAATAAATCTAAACGGTGCTGACCTATCAGTTGATTGCGATAATGCACTTCGACTGGTTTCTGGACTTCATAGACGACCCCGGCCAGCTCGAGTTCAATACAGAGTGCCTTTTCATAAAACGCCTCAACATAACCCGGCCCTAATTGCTTATGAAAGGTAATAGCCGCTTCTATAATCTTCTCAGTAAGCTCCTTGTCCGCCAGCTCGCTCATGTAACCCGCCGTTATTCCTACTTTCCTGAGTTCCTGCCTGCCCGCCATAGCTTCAGCGGCGGCGGGAGTTCCTGATTAGTCAAGATCATCCATCAACCCCTCTTTGACCAGCCGCTTTCTCCGATCCCATTCGATGAATCGTGAAATCAGGATGCTTCCTTCATAAAGAAGATACATCGGCCCGAACATCATCCCCAGTGTGAACGGGTCCGAGGTCGGGGTGACACAGGCACAGAAGATGACAATTCCCACCACCGCATGACGACGGTATTTCCCTAAATCCCGGGAATGGACAAAGCCTAACTTTGAAAGAATGGCGATGAGCAGAGGCAACTCAAACGAAAGACCAAAGGCGATCAGCATTTGCAGGACAAAGCCTACGTACTGTGTGAATGGCCATTGCGGACGTAACCCGTAGAGCTCAGACCACTCAATAAAAAACCGGAGTGCCTGCGGTAAAAGCAAGCAGTAGCAAAAAGCAGCCCCTCCGATAAATAACAGTAGCCCGGCGAGAAAGGTGGGAACCAACAGGTATCGCTCCTGCTTTTTCAAAGCCGGATTCACAAATGAACCTATAAAATAAGCAATTAAGGGAAAGGCCACGATAAACCCGGCAAAGAATCCGATCTGCAAGCTCAAGGTCAGTGGATCGACCGGATTGAGGGATAGAAGAAAATCCTCTGGGTTCTGATCACGTTTTTCCAGAACCTGGAAAAGCGGAGCCTGGAGGAATGACATGATCTTGGTCGCAAAGACCAGACACAGGCCCATGGCCAGGATCAGGGCGACAATCGACTTCACCAATGTCCAACGCAACTCTTCCAGATGCTCCAAAAATGTCATCGCAGGTTCCTGCTCTTCATGATGCTCGCTATCCATAGGAAGAGGTAATTAAACGCAAATTCTCCCTAGACGCAAAGCTTAGTCTTTTCTAAAGAATCGGACATTGGAGTGCCCCTCGAAATTAGCATCCTGAGTCCAGAGGGTCGCATTATATTCCTGAGCGGTAGCAAGAATCAGACTATCCGCCATCGGCAGCCTTAAGGTCGCGGCTTCCAGTGCTAATGATTCATCCACGTTGACCACTTTTCCTTGCCGCATCAATGCGACAGCCTGAAACGCGGCATCCTCACCCACTTCACGCCGCTTCATTTACGTGGTCACCAGTATCAATCTTCCGGAGTAACCCCTCCGCCCTTGGGGCACCTCCCCTATCCCTTCGGGCAGGGGAGGAAAGCCAGATTCAGCTTTAACCCTCAAAACCCAGCTCAGGCCGAGCGGGGTTTTGAGGGGTTAAATCTAAATGCTATTTATGGCTGTGAGAGACCAGTAATTTCGATTTCGATCCAGACAAAGCGCTTAGCACTTGTGCTTGGGGTCGCATAGTCAGAAATCTGATCTTCAAAGTTCGGGCCTGCTAGAACAGCAACTGAAGCTCCGTTGGTTTGGGCCGTAGAATCAACTAACCAACCCGGTGTTTGAGCTCCTCCATCAAAGGTTGCTAATAATTCTCTACCTAGCCCTTGATCGTTAGGAGAATCTGATGAGGCATAAACGCGATAAATAACATCAGTTGGTATATTGATCGGCAAAAGGACGGAATAAACAATTGGATCGTCTGTAACATCATTCGGTGTTGTAGCTGTGTCTACTTGGACACCATTAGCAACTTGCCTGAATTCTGAAACGGTATCAACGACTTCATTTTCAGCTATAGCACCAAAGAACGCATATTCGAAACCGTCTGTAATCCCATTATTGTTTGAATCACCTGTTGGATCTGATCCTGAACCTCCATTATTTGCCAAGTATGTTTCAAATGTTGAACCAGCTGGAATCGAGAAGTTCCAAGCTTCGGTTCCACTTAGACCAGCATAGGAGTTCCCTCCTGCATCATCCAGAACTGCCGTATTGTCAATTTCGACATAGTAGCTGCTGCCTTCAGTAAAGTTAGAAGATGGGGTGATGGTAAGGGTTGTGCCGTTGTTCAATGCCAGAGCTAAGGATGAGGATACATCAAACTGCTCAAATAAGGTCATATCTGAATTGCGGATTGTGATATTTCCAGTGTTCAAACTCACAATCTCGTTAAAGGTCAGAACTAGTGCTGAGTCAACAGCTACATCCGTTGCCCCGTCCAGAGGCGAAAGCGTTGCCAATGGTGCTGTCACATCAGCAGGATCTGGGTGAACTTCCGGTGTCATATCTGTTGTCTCTGCCAGGAGAGTTGCATCACTGCGGATAATCCATTCGCTGGCGGTGAAGGTAGAATTAGGAGTAGTCACCGTCGAACGGCGAACTGCCCGCCCATCCTCAAACTCACGAACCGTTCCAGTTCCATCTACGCCAATTTCTCCGTAAATATCGACCAGCTGACCAGAGGCACTCGGTCCACCGAAGTAGAGCACGTAGGTGTCATCTCCGTTTGAGTTCGTGTTTCCTGTCTGATCGGGAGTTCCCACACTGTAAGTAGAACTGTATGTCGATTCATTGAGAGCAATGACATAAGTGCCTTCCGGAGCAATGGATCCTGTCAATTGAATATCAGTGCCTACTGAAATGTTGTCATTAAAATAAATTGAGAGATACCAGCTACCGGCATTCAGGTCGACAGAGTCGGTAGTGCTAGGGTTGTAGAGCTCAACAAAACGTGCATTAAAGTCATCGTTAGGGTCAGCCACCTCAGAAATATAGATAACTGGCACCGGAGTGTCGTCATCCTGAATACTGATATCAATCGTCGACGGGCTCGCAATCAGGGTCCCGCCACCTGCGTTGCTTAAATCGAAACTTGCGGTCTCGGTTGACTCGATATCTGTATCATTCGTAATAGTTACCGTCACGGACGTGGTGTAACTATTTGCCGGTGTCAGAGAAACCTGCTGAGTGGTGTAATTTCCAATATCGGCAAGAACTGCAGTGCTGTTGCCAGAATTGAAAACCACATCGGCTGTGTAAGTGCTCGTTCCATCTGTGTTGGTTGCGGAGACGGTAATATCGAAAGTGGTGTCATTACCTGTTCCTGCAGCCCCTTCGTCCACAATACCCGTTCCTGCCGTAAAGGAAATCTCCGGCGGAGCCGTGACTAGGGCTGAACTACCCAGTTCATTATCAGTTCCGGCACCGGCAGAGTCCACATCAGCAGTAAGGACCTCAGTCCAGATAGAGGTAAAGGTTGAGGCATTCGATCCACTGGCCAAATCCCATCCTGCAGAGGTCGAGACTCTGACGAAAGAGGTATTCGCACCCTCATTCCCACTATTGGTAAATCCAATGGCGTCGACAATGTTTACAACCGAAATGGAACTGGAGTTATAGAGAACCACGGAATCATTTCCGTTGAAAGTCAGTGCCCCTGGGAACCCTTGAATCAGATCCGCCGATGCTGACGATACCGGGCTCGCAGCGCTCGAATTTGCGAGGATGAAGGTCTGTCCAACAGCAATCGTCCCAAGAGGTGTCAGGTCAAGCGTATCAATATCCTCACTGGTTCCATCCGACGCTGTTTTATAGATTTCCGCGCTAGCGTTGCCCCAGCGAACCAGAGTGTATCCAGTCAAGTCAACTGGGCTGGAACCAACGTTGGTGATTTCAATGTATTTATTGTTGGAAGATCCTTCGTAGTATTGGCTAATAATGACATCACCTGAGGTGGGAGAGAAATCATCATCATTGACCAAGACACTGATGGAATCCGACAGTCCGTTGTAACTTCCGTCATTACTGGCGGATGAAATGCTGATTGAAGTCGATTCCGGTCCTTCTGAATCAGAGTCATTGACTGCCGTCACGGTGACGGTTTGGTTTGTCTGAGCATTTACGGTCGTAAAGTTCAGGATGATTGGGGTCCCTGCACCCTGGCCCAAATCAATATCAGAATTTGCTGGTGTCAGAGTAACGTCAACCCCATCGGTAGGAATGGTGTTTAAAGCAACTTGAATCGTATCGGTAGCACCATTCTCGGTGACTTCCGTTGATCCGTTTGATTCCGTAATCACGAGACTTGCCGGCGCTGTCGAGGGTGTGGCAGTAATGGTCAGTGTCGGGTCACCGGGATCAAAGGTATTTCCAGTTCCGGAATAAGTGGCAGCAGCTCCGCCATTAGAGGCTTCGGCTGATCCAATGATGATGTGGAAACTGTCTCCAGCAGCAATGGCTGCTGCCAGATCTGAGGCAACGGAAGAGACGTCCAAGGTCAGTGTTTCTACTGTTCCACCCCCCGTTGCACCAGCGAAATTATAAGCAAATGCGGTCCCAAGCACTGACGGGGCATCGTTAGGATACTGAGAAGCATCGATCCCGTAATTGCCCGCATTCGCCGAGCTGAAAGTCAAATTGTCGTATGCCGAAGTGGTCGTAAGATCTGCCTGCGATTCAGTGGTAAAGAGAATGAAGAAATCTCCAGTCGATGAGAAGGTACGGTCATTTACGGTCAGATCCAGAGTAACCGTATCGATGGATGCCAGGTTCACTCCACCAAAACTATTAATATCAAAGGTAAATTCTGCTAAGCTATATTCATCAAAGCCACCACCAGAGTTCTGGGCATAAAAGGTATCATCATCGTCTGGTCCAGCAGCTTCAATTGTAATAGTAGAACCTGCAGAAACCACGCCAACAACAGCAGTTCCCGCAGTAAAGCTCCAAGTGGTAGTATCCGTAATACCAAGGAATGCGTTTCCTGATAGGTCCTCAATGGCTGTACTATCGATCTGGATATAATAGCTGGTTGATGCAGACAGATTAAACGTTGGAGTAAATGAAACCGTATCATTATCGAATGTAACATCAGCAGTCACATCAAACGTCTGAACCGTTGCCCCCCCAGCTTCAAAGAGCGTGATATTTCCTGTGCCAGCCTGAACAGTTTCATCGAACGTCACAGAGAAAGACTGATTGAGAGCTAGCCCGGTAGCATCATCACTCGGAGAAAACGGACTGGAAGAAGCCAATAAGGGCGGAGTGATGTCGGCTGCGCCAACTGCTACGACAAGGTTATCAACGGCAAAGGGATCATCGCCGTTATCAGTAGAAATAGTTAGTTGGACATCTAGGGTTGTGCCAGAAACAACGACAGATTTCAAAAAATTAGTAAGCGCATCTGTTAAAGCAGTTCCTGAAACGTCGGCAGTGCCGTCTAAGTCAGTGTCTTCACGAACTGTCGTATTCGTGCCAGTCCCTCGAAAGCTGATCACATCGACATAGCCACCATTATCAACCTGATAGGAAATCGTAACAAAGTCATTGGTATCAGCTTTCGAGGGACTGGCACGAATACGACAGTTCGTGAAGACACTGACTTAGACGGCACTGCCGACGTTTCAGGAAC
>JBCBYL010000068.1:0-12925 GCA_039815855.1 Verrucomicrobiota bacterium | reverse complement strand
TCATCCACAAAAATCACTTCCCATGTAAATGATTGGTGCTGATCAAATAGCTCTCTTACCTGGGAATACTACTATCTGCAAAGGATTATAAAATAGGAATGGATGCAATCACTCAGGATCATCGGTTTTCGCTTATTGTTCCCTGCTTCAATGAAGAAGAAAGCCTCCCTTTTCTTTATTCCCAGGTAAGAGAGCTATTTGATCAGCACCAATCATTTACATGGGAAGTGATTTTTGTGGATGATGGAAGTTCTGATTCCACCTGCGAGAAAATTCGGCAGATATGTTCATCTGACGAACGAATCAAGGCAGTTATTTTATCGAGAAATTTTGGGCATCAAGCAGCTTTGACTGCGGGCTTGAAGTTTGCACGAGGAGATAGCATTGGGATTATTGACTGCGATCTTCAGGATCCAATCGAAGTGCTTCTCGATCTTCAGTCTCGTGTGATGAAAGGGGAGTGCGACGTTGCATTCGGAGTTCGGAGGAATCGGGATGCTCCATTCTTTTTAAAACTGTGCTACTACTCATTCTATCGTGCGCTAAAGAAATTGGCGGACCATCAAGTCCCAGAGGATTCTGGTGATTTTTGTGTTATGTCGCGTCGAGCTCTTGATTTAGTTTTGGCACTACCAGAGCAACAGCGTTTTTTCCGAGGTTTACGTTCGTGGGTGGGCTTGAGGCAGGTTGGCGTCGAATACAGTCGTCCGAAACGAACTGCAGGCGAATCGAAATATAACTTTTGGAGGCTGCTTCACTTAGCCATCTCAGGTTTTACCGGCTTCAGTCTGTTTCCCCTAAGATTGGCCTCGTTTATGGGGTTTGGGCTCAGTTTTTCGGCAGTGATTTTGGCGATCTTATTGCTTCTCAATCGCTTCTTTTCCAGATTCTTACCGTTTGGATACTATATTGGTGAAAACCCTGGCATTACAACAGTTGTGTTGTTGGTCTTGGGAGCTTTTGCAGGTGTGTTTTTATGCTTGGGAATTATTGGTGAGTATCTGGCAGTTGTTGTCATCGAAGTGAAGCGTAGACCGGCGGCGATGGTTGCTTCTACTATTGGATTTAAAGAGGCCGAACCGGGGAATATTTAGTATGAGCAATCAGGCAGGAGTTAAAATGCTCTCACCTTCCGTCGAGGTTTCTATGGGGGAGCAGTGGTTTTTGATCGCGAGCCAGAACCATTTTTGGATTAAGCGTCGATTTGAAATATTTGCTAAATTGTCTCAAGATTGGCTGTCTCCTGAGCATCGCATTCTGGACGTCGGGTGCGGAAGGTGTCTTTTTAGTGAAATGCTGGCGGAGCGGTGCGATTGCCCGGTTGACGGTGCTGACCTTAACCTTGAGGCTTTAAATCATGCTGGTCTGAGAGTGCGGAATCGTTTTTGTTACGATATTAACCAACGAAATGCTGACATGCGCGACCAATATGATTTGGTGACCTTATTTGATGTGATCGAGCATATCGATGATGATGCGTCATTTGTCGAGTCAGCAATGTGGCATTTGAAGCCTGAGGGATTTATTGTGATTAATGTTCCAGCACTCGAATACTGGAGGTCAGCTTATGACAATGCGGTGGGACACAAGCGGCGATATAATTTTTCCAGCTTAAGCGATGTCTTGCTCAATCTTGGTTTATCGATTCATTCTTGGAGCTACTGGGCTGCCCCGCTTATTCCTTTTGTCATGGTCAGAAAGATGCTGATTAAGGATATGAAGAGGGAGGATATCATCGAGCGGGGGTTTCGCCCGCCATCTGAATTCTTCAACTGGGGGCTCGGTCTTTGGAGTGGAATCGAATATATCCCTAATCATCTAATTGGTGCGTCCCTAATGGTGGTGGCCGTTAAAGGTAGAAAAGGGTGAAGCTTTCCGACGTTCTTATTCTCCTAGTTTCAGGTCTGATGGTATCCGTTTCGATATCATCCCAGAGTCTTTGGATTGATGAGGGCTACACTGCGGGGTATGTGACGATTCCGGGGTGGGAGTCCTTTGTTGACGAAATTTTAAATTCCAAGTCATCCCAGGCTCAGATGCCGCTCTACTTGATTATTGGTTGGATGATCGAGAAAATTATTGACTGTTCAGAATGGGCCTTGCGTGCTCCTAACCTTTTTTGGGCCTTCCTAGGGGTGGGGTCATTTTGGCTCATAGGGAAAAAAATGAATGCTGGTTGGTTTCCGTTTGTGCTGGCTGTTCAGCCATACTTTTGGTTTTACATGGATGAAGCAAGGCCCTATGTAATGCAGATTGGCGCGTCTTCTCTGGCTCTCTACGCATTTTACATGCTTGTTACTGCTGAAAAGAGACGAGTAGGCGCCGGAATATGTCTAAGCTTGTCACTCTTTTGTCTTTGTGGGGCATCAATGCTGGGTGCGGTGACCACTGGGTGGGTTTATCTGATGCTAGTTATTTGCTTTTTGACTGGCAAACCAAGGTTCTCGAGAGCCGAATTGATCGTCATTCTTGGAGGGATAATTGTTCTGGGATGCTTAGGGATTTACTATACTTGGACTTTAATGCGAGGAGCAGGAGGTGCCGTCATGTGGTCTTCCGTTGGATTGCAGAATATTGGCTTAGCCGTTTATGAGTTTATGGGGGCTACTGGCTATGGTCCCCCACGTTATGAACTCCGAGAGATGGGCCAAATGAAAGAATATGGGGAAATTGTTTTCCGGGTATTCCCTGGGATATTGGCAATAGGGTTACCCTTGGCGTTCCTTGGTGGACACTTTTTCTATGAAAGGATCATCGGGAAGCGTGCGTGGTGGTCGTTACCAATGATTTGCTTCATCGTAGCCGCAGGTTCGGCCTTGAGTCTATTGGTCTTAGCTGCTGTGGTCGGTTGGCCTTTTTGGGGGAGACATCTAGCGCCAGCTTTCCCCTTTTATTTAGTTTGGCTTGCTTTTTCAATAAAGGAGCTTTTTGAACGGCGGCCATGGATGGGGTTAACTGTCGGGTTTTTACTTTTCGTAATTCAGTTTGGATCAGCGGTCCAGATTCGTTTTTCAGCAAAACATCACAAAGATGATTATCGTACAGCCGCAATAATTGCCAAGGATGCACTCCAAAATGGGAAAGCTGTCTGGTGGGTTGCTGATCCGGCTTGCGGGGACTATTACAACGTGCCGAGACAGAGTAATGTTAGAAATGGAGCACAGTATCTAATGTGGGAAAGGCAATCGACTCTCTCGCAGGCGACAGTGCCAGACAAAATTATTTTTACAAAACCAAGCCTGATGGATCCACATAGAGCGGTGCGTCAGTTCATTAAAGATCAACATTTCATCATAGAGCAGACATTTCCAGCTTTCCAAATTTTTGTGCCTTCTCGACAGAAATCGGAAGACGGGTCACGTCATGAGCGGTGAAATAACTCAGAAAACCGATTGGTAGCCAAACGATTCAGGAAGCGATAGCAGGAGAGGCGCCGATTCAAAGCGGGGTAACGGCAAACAAGGCGAGAGAGGTGGTTTTTTCTTTCGGTATAGATTTCGATATCCAACCCGTTTATTTCGACCAACTCACTGAGTTGCTGACCGGTTAGCGTAGAACGGTAAGAATTTAATTTGTCGGGGGCGACATTGACTGATCGGTGCAAGATCGTTTTTGTCCAATTTCATCTTCTCTGCATGAGAAGTGTTGAAGATAGGAGGTGATCTTGAATTCCTACAGCAGCAAATTCGCGCCGGATATTGACTCTCGCAAGATTCAAGAGGCTACGCTGATTGCTTCTCGTTGAAAATCTGGTTCGTCGGCAATTCATTTAACTTGCTCGTTGCTAAAGTGGGAAGCTAAATCGACAAGATTCATTATGTCCGCCATTTGATGATAACGATGACCTGGGTTACGCAGCACATATGGATATAGCGAGATGATGTGCTCAGTGTTTTCCCTTAAGATTGTGATGTAAGTTGGCCTCTGTGAGCTCAATTCATTTTGACGGTGGATTCCGTAAAAGAAATGCCCCCCATGACGACAGGCTTGCCTTCGGATCTGAAGGCCTTTTCCATTTCTTCCTTTGAATCAAATTGTGGAGAATAAAGTGAAAGGATATTTTTTTGGAGATATTGGCTATAAAACACTCTGCCGAACGTCGATCCGGCAGTTGTTGGGATATGTAGAAAGAAAACGGCCTTTTGGTTATCGCAATGATTATTTATTACCGTTTATTTCGCTTTTCTGTGTAAGTTCCGAAAAGTCGACTAATTCGAATTGAGTCAGCTCCGACATATTTATGTAATGCTGCGGAGATTCCACGAACTCAAGAACCATGATCTTTACTTAAGGTTTAGGAGTGCCACCCGGATTCAGAGGGGAGCGACTGAAAGGCTGAAATGTTGAGGTCTGAACCGTCGACGCTCTGTTTGCTATAGCGGTCAAGGAGTTGAGGTCTGAAGAATTTTGTGCTTTGTGCTACGTTCTTAGTGCTTAGTTTTCTGGGGTGAAAGTGGTTATTGATGCAACGTGCCTGGGTAGGCGTAAAACGGGAAATGAGACGTTTATTCGCGGGCTCTTAAGCGGATTCGCCGCTCATAGGACTCAGGATTTAGGATTTCCGACTTCGCCGACAGGCAGGATTCAAGTTTTGACGACGGAGGCGCATCTGGGAGAACGGTCGGATGCGTTTGAGTGGATCGACATCCCTAAGGGGAATTTTTTCGTACGAAATTTTTTAACCATTCCCAATGAGTTGAGGCGGCTCCAGGCGGACTGTTTCTATGCAACGTATTGGACTCGCTGGTGGGATCATTTTCCGAAGAAGGTGGTGATGGTGCATGACATCTCCTTTGTCAGCTTCCCTCAGGGGTTTCATAAGCATGAGCAGCTCTTTTATGCCAACGTCGTCAAGCAATGTGCCAGGAATGCGGACCATGTTTGCACGGTTTCGGAATTTTCGCGTCAGGATATTTCTGAAAAATGGAAAATCCCGCTCGATCGTATTACGGTGACGTATGATGGGTTGGATGACTGTTTCGTTCCGTTGGAGGAGGGGCAAGAATCAAGAGTCGAGAATCTGAACTGCCCTTACATTCTCTATGTGGGAAATCTTCACCCGCGGAAAAATTTGGTGCGTTTGCTGGAGGCTTTTGTTCAGTTGAAGGAGCAAGAGAAGATAGAGCATCGTTTAGTTATCGTTGGTCAAAAAGCCTGGTTGGCTGGTGATGTTTTTCAGGCAGTTCGAGAACACAAACTCGAAGACGAGGTAGAATTTACGGGTTATGTTTCTCAGAGTGAGTTGATCGCTAAATACCAAAATGCCACGATGATGGTGTATCCGTCATTGTTTGAAGGGTTTGGCTTGCCAGTATTAGAAGCAATGGGGTGTGGATGCCCGGTCGTAACCTCCAACACGACATCTATACCCGAAGTCGCTGGCAATGCCTGCGTGCTTATTGATCCCGTGTCAGTGAATGAAATAGCGGCTGGTATCTTGTCGATCATCAGGGATGAAAAATTTCGTCAGGAATTGATCCAACGAGGTATTGTACAAGCACAGCGCTTTAGTTGGAAAGACACTGCAAGCAAGACGATGGATCTGTTGGAACGAATTATATGAAAATTGCTTTCATCGGTAGCCGTGGAATACCTCGATGCTATTCAGGGTTTGAGACTTTTGTCGAGGAGCTGTCCGTGCGCTTGGCGGAGAGAGGCCACACTGTAACAGTTTATAATCGTATTCCTTTCAACACTTATCGTAAAAAGGAATTCAAAGGGGTCAGGATCGTTCACTTGCCGACGATTCTATTGAAATCGACGGATACGTTGTTTCATAGCTTGATCTGTTCAATTCATGCACTGTTCGGCAGGTATGACATGATTTACTATTGCGGGGTAGGGAGTTCACTCATATCGATCTTGCCACAGCTCTTCGGAAGTCGAGTCATCATCAATGTTGACGGGGCGGACTGGGCCCGCGAAAAATGGTCTGGATTAGGGCGTTGGTGGTTGCGGAAAAGTGAGTCGTGGGCGGCCCGATTAGGGGATTCGGTCATTGCGGACCATCCAGTCATCTCGAAGCGATATCAAGAGCTCTACGGGGCATCGACGGATTTGATTCCCTATGGAGCGAATATTGTTGAGGAAGACCCCGGCAGGGACGTGTTGGAGAAGTGGAGTTTATCGTCCAATGGCTACTATATCTATGTCTCGCGTCTGACCCCTGAGAATGGGGCAGACCATGTGATGGAGGAATTCCAGTGTTTTCTGAACGACCTTACCCCATCTGCATCCTCGCCGCCCCAATTAGTGGTGGTGGGGGATGCTCCTTATCAAGATGAATTTCTTCAGAAATTGCGGTCGATAGCGGCCAAAACTCCCGAAATCGTGATGACAGGCTATGTGTTTGGTGATGGCTATGCACAACTGAGTTACCATGCTCGGGGTTTTATCTATCCAACTCGAATTGATGCGACACGGCCGGTGGTTTTGGACCAGATGGGATTTGGCAACCCGATTATCTCCCGCGATACGGAGGCGAATCGCTGGGTAGTGGGTGATGCCGGGGTGTATTTCGATTTTCAAGGGGAGAGAAACCTTGCTGCGACGCTGCGGGTGCTTGAGGAAGATCAGACTGTTTTACGAAAGGTTCAATTGGAGAGCCGCGAAAGGATTCGGAATCAATTTGATTGGGAAGTGGTGACGAATCAATATGAGGATCTCTTCAGGAAGTTATCCGAATGAGAACTAAAAACAATTGTCATCATTGTGAACGTAAGGCTAGCTTCCATCAGTCATGGTATCTGTCGATAAACTGAATCGGTTCGGGCCTCCGATTGGTCTTCTGGTGATTGCCGGCGCACTTTTGGGGCTCATGCCGTATGCGGCTGGATACGACACGGATCGCCGTGCTCTTTTTGATGCGATTTACATCATTTCGCGAGATGTTGAGGATTGGAGTCATACGATCTTTGTTCCCGCGCTAGTTGGATTGTTGATCCTTTGGAAGCGGAGGGATCTGCCTCTCGGGTTACGGGAGCCTTTCCGTTGGGGATGGCTAGTCTTGGGGTTAGGCTGCTTTTTCTTCTGGTTCGGCTACGTTGCCGATGTGGTTTACATCGGGTATCTGAGTTGGCAGGTCATTCTTGCTGGACTTGTGCTCGTCATCTTCGGGTTTCAGTTTTTCCGAGGGTTGTTTTTTCTTTGGTTTTTCCTGGTGTTTACGTGGCCTTTTTTGTTCCTGGACACGATGTTGGCCTTTCCGTTGCGGCAATTGATGTCAATGATCTCCTACCAGTTCCTGAATTTGGTTGGGGTGGACACGGAACTGGTAGGGACCGCGATTGTTTCTGCGGCTAATTCCGCTGAAGGATTGTCGCAGTCTGAATTATTTGCAGTGGACATTGCTGACCCGTGCAGTGGGATCCGGTCGCTCTTTGCCCTAGCGATGATGTCCGCGCTTTACGGGTATGTCATTTTCCCCGTAAAGGAGACCTTTTCCCGGTTGCAGAAAGAGAAACCATGGATGAAGGGGGTGTGCTTAATTACCGACTACTGGAAGCACTGGTTACTTATAGCATCTGCTCTTCCGCTGGCAGTCGTCGGCAACTTCTTCAGGGTGATGATGTTGACTTTTGGAACGATGTGGTTCGGAGATGATTTTGCGATTGGGACACATGAAGATCCGAGTGCTTACCATCTGGGGGCCGGCTTTGCGGTATTTGTTGTAGCGCTGATGGGAATGGTTGTCGTGAGTAGTATTCTGGAAGAAGGTCCGGTTGAGTATTTCCGGCGTCGGTTTGGGCGCATTAAGAAAATAGACCCGGAAAGCAAGCATGATGAAGAGAAAGGGGAGAAGGATTGAATTCTCTGGCAGCATCCACACAGCAAATGTTTCTGGCGGCCGGAGCGGTTGTGTTTATGGTTTTGCTCTGTCTGATTACGCCAGAGCCTAAGGCAGGCAGTGGGAGTGGTGTGACCATGAACCTTCCCAATATGATGAATGGATATTTTGGTTATGAAATGGATGTTTCGCAAGCTGAGCTAGATATTTTGCCTGGAGATACGGAGTTCGAGCGTAAAACGTATGTGAGCGCGACAGGAGATAAGGTGAATTGTTCGATCGTCTTGAGTGGGGCGGAAAAACGCAGTATCCACCGGCCGGAAATTTGTCTACCCGGGCAGGGCTGGACAATCAAATCGGTGCGAACTCATGAAATTAAGGTTCCGGGGTATGAGTCTATGGAAGTAACAGATTTATCACTCGAGCGTCCATATACAACCGATTCCGGTGAGAGGATCAGGATCTCTCAACATTACTTTTATTGGTTTGTGGGACAGAACGCCATTACGCCACATAATTGGGAGCGAATCTTCCTGACGAGTTGGGATCGGGTGGTTCATCGAGTGAATCACCGTTGGGCCTATGTTACAGTCAGTTCGATGGTAACCGAAGGCCTGCAGCCGTTCGGGAAAAACAGCGAGGAGACGGTGGAGACGTTGAAAGCGTTTACGTCCATTATTGCCCCAAAGATTCTCAGACCGGCGGTGCTAGATTCGAAAGAAGAGTGATCGTGTGCAAGCGTCAGCTTTCCTGATTCCCTAAGCTCCCGCTGCCGAGGTTACGTGTGGATAGGAAAGCCACGGAGGACTGGCGTCTTTCTTACTGCTAGAATGAAGTGCCACTTTCTATTCTTTTCGCATTCAGGCGCGTTAAGCATAGTGATGAGATGAATCCTACGTTTTTAGGAAAGCTGGTCGAGCGTATCGAACACCTCGATTCTTCGGAAGTGCAGGCCACGCTAAGTCGGCTCGTTCGTGAGAATGGCTTTCTGGAGGTTGTTTTTCAGTCGCTCAAGGAGGGAGTATTGGTTTTGAGTCCCGAGGGTGAGATAACGTACAGGAATGATGCAGCGATGGTACTGCTTCCTCTTCCGGAGCCTTTGCCTGAAAAAGCGCTTGTTTCACGGTACCTAAAAGACATCGAATGGGACACGCTTTTGGCGAGGAAGCAAGCGGCTAACCGGGTGATTGAAATTTCATATCCGGCGGCTCGCTATCTGGAATTTAATCTGCTGCCAGTCGAGCCGGAGATCAACGAGCACCCGGATATGGCATTCGTGGCGATTTTTCATGATATTACGCAGCAAACAACGCGAGCCCGTGAAGTGATGGAATCTGAGCGAGTGCATCTGATGACCCTCTTATCCGCTGGAGTTGCTCATGAATTAGGAAATCCACTCAATAACTTGAACATCCACCTCCAATTGATGGAAAGAGAGGCAATGAAATGCCCTTCCGCAATTAAGGCCAGGCTACAGGGATCGTTGGAAACCTTGAGTGAGGAACTTAATAGAATGGACACCATTATTCGGGAATTTCTCAAAGCAATTCGTCCGACGAGGCCAGACTTTAATTTAGTAGATATAAGACTTCTTATCGTAGATACTTTCAAATTGTTAGAACGCGAGTTAGATGATCGAGCAATCAAGACGGAAGTGTCTGCAAAGGCAGAAGATGAGCTGGCGACCGCCGTCGATGTTGGTCAGATGAAGCAGGTTTTCTATAATTTGATTAAGAACTCACTTCATGCCTTGCCCAATGGAGGAACTATACTTGCGGAAATAAAAAGAGAGGGGGATTTGTTGAGAATTGATTTTCGTGATGATGGGATTGGGATTGAGTTAGAGGACATCTCCAAAGTGATGCAGCCCTATTACACGACAAAGGAGAAAGGGTCCGGCTTAGGTTTGATGATCATTCAACGTATCGTCTCTGAGCATGGGGGAAGAATTGAATTGGAAAGTGAAAAGGGGATAGGTACTACGGTACGGATCTATTTGCCTTTGGGTGTTCCCCAAATTCACTTATTAAAAGATTCTCCCTTGAATGCAGAATGATGACAACCATTACAAAATACGTTTGTTTTACGTAGACGATTTCTGATGAGCTTATCTGATTACCGCAGCTCTCTTTCTGAGCCAACGCTCCTCATCGTGGACGACGAAAAGCCTACGAGAGAGGGGCTTCGAAAGGCATTCGAAGATCAATTTGATGTTTATGTGGCGGATGGCTACGAATCCGCAGTCAATCTTTTAGACCATGAAAGAATCGATCTGGTACTGACTGATTTGAAATTAGGCGGAAAGGGAGGGATGGATGTTCTGAAATACTGCCAGAAGTTATCCAATGCGCCTTTGTGCTTTTTGATGACGGCCTACGGGTCGGTTGATGTAGCTGTGAAGGCAATGAAGCTTGGGGCCTACGATTACGCCACGAAGCCACTGAACCTGGATAAACTGGAGATGATGCTTTTACGTGCCTTTCAGGGGCGCCAGGCCATCATTGAAAACCAGTCTCTCAAGCAGCAGCTAGACGATCGGCTTGGTCTGGAAAGGCTAATCGGTAACTCAGAGGCGATGGAAAACGTGTTTAATGTCATCCGCCAAGTTGCTCCGAGCCGGGCTACTGTTTTAATCCAGGGAGAAAGTGGAACTGGTAAAGAACTGGCAGCTCAAGCGATTCATTCCCTGAGTCCTCGTAAAGAAAAGATCATTAAAGCGGTGCATTGTGCGGCCTTATCCCCACAGCTCTTGGAGAGTGAACTCTTCGGTCATGAAAAAGGTGCATTTACCGGAGCGTTTGAGAAACGGATTGGTCGTTTTGAAGAAGCCGACGGAGGAACACTGTTCCTAGATGAAATTGGCGAAATTGATGAACAAACCCAAGTCAAGCTCCTGAGAGTTCTGGGCGAGCGCAAATTCGAACGTGTTGGTGGAAACAAGGTGATCGAAACGGATGTCAGAGTGATAGCGGCAACAAACAAAAACCTGAAGGATATGGTGGAAGCCGGAGAGTTCAGGGAAGACTTATATTATCGAATCAACGTGGTAACCATCGACATGCCTCCCCTGAGGAATCGACTGGGTGATATTCCTTTGCTGGTGAAGTCTTTTCTTGCCGACATCGGAGAGGAAAATGAGAAGCCTGGAATTCAGCTTTCGGAAGCCGCCGAAAAATCCCTTTTACAGTATGACTGGCCGGGAAATGTCAGGGAGCTGAGGACTGCGATTGAGCATGGCATTGTTTTATCGAGAACGAGTGAAATTCAACCAGGTGACTTGCCTGCTTCGATTGTTCCTGCCACCGATCAGCTGGCTCAAGCTGCAACTACTACTTTACCAACGTTAAATCTTGCGGACTTAGAGAGAGTAGCGATCATTCGCTCGCTTGAGGAAACCGGAGATAACAAGACATTGGCTGCGGAGCGACTGGGAATCAGCCGCAGAACGCTTCATCGTAAAATTAACGAATACCGTATTGATATCTGAACCACTATGTCTGAGATACAATCACTAATCTACTCTCTTGAAGTTGGCAGCATCCGCTATTGGTTAGTTCGCTTGGCAATGCTGGCTATGATAGCTGGCCTAGGGGTGTTCTACTACGTGATGCAGTTTAACGGGCTCGGTCACCCGCAAGCCATGGACTATGCCCAGCTAGCGAGGCAAATTTCATCTGGTGAAGGCTACAGTACCAAATTTTTGAGACCAAGCTCGCTTAGTTATTATCGGAATGCACCTGCCGACCAATCCATCAATACAGACCAATATCCTGATCTTGTGAATCCACCAGGGTATCCTGTCGCGATGGGCGTTCTATTCAAATTGGCGAGGCCAAGTTTCAATTTGCCTACGGAAGATCTAAAAAACTATAAAGGGTTTCAGCCTGAGACACTCATTGTTCTTTTTAATCTAACCTGCCTTTTGTTCGCAGCGGTCTTTTTTTATCTCTGGATGCGAAGAGCTTTTGATGAGCGTGTTGCGATATTTTCCACCTTCGCATTAATTCTGACGGATATCGTCTGGATCACCGTGATTGAGGGCCTGTCGATTCCTTTTTTGATGTGCCTTATTTGTGTTTTGGGTTTTTGCACGAACGAGGCATTAATTGGCGAGGAAGATGAGGCCCCTATCCGAGCCACCATTTTTTGGACACTAGGATCCATTTTTCTGGGGCTGCTTGTATTATCTCAATACGTTTATTTGGCCATGTGGCTCCCTTTAGTCGGGTTAGGAATTCTGGGGTCAAAGAGAAGGATAGTGACTGGGATCATTGTCTTGCTTATCCCCTTCTTGATTATAGGGCCATGGTTTCTGCGGAACATCAGTTTGGTCGGCCATCCGTTTGGTGTTAGCTGGATTCAGATTTTTGCGGACACTCCGCCTTATGAAGGAAGTAGTATTTGGCGATTGTATCTCCAGGACCCTGCCAATGCGGCTGGTCTGAGAACTCTAATCAGAGCCATTGCTCTAGGTGCTACTGATTTTCTTTCAGGCATGGGACGTTTTTTCGGTGGGACGATTTTGGTCGCCGCCTTTGTCGCTAGTTGCTTTCACCTCTTTCGTCGTTATCGCGTCTTAGCTTCACGTTGGTTTTGGTTGGCCTGCCTAGTCTTTGTCGTCGTTTTTAACTCTGCTATTCTAAAACAGAGCGACGATTCTCTTTCACTCACCCATAACTTTTATCTGCCATTGCTTCCCGTTTTAGCGGGGTTTGGGAGTGCTTTCCTTTTCCTTCTCATTGATCGACTTAAGTTGCCTATCACACTGCTAGCGTATCCAATTTTAGCCATCATTCTCATCGTGCAAGCGTTGCCGATGGGAATCCGTATTCTGCAGCAAAAGCCATCACGGTTTGAGTTTCCTCCGTATTTTCCCCCAAGCATTCTGGTTACGAATGTTTTTATGGAGGAAAAAGAGTTAGTCTGCACCGATATTCCCTGGGCCTACGCTTGGTATGCCAATCGCCCTTGTGTCTGGCTACCTCACACCCAGAACGATTTTTTCTCCATGAATGATTTCGATCTTCCTACGAGTGCTGTCATTCTCACTCCGTATACGAAACAGCGAGAATTTTTAAGTGACATTCAAGTCGGAGAATACAAAGATTGGGCAGTCTTGATTACCAGAAGTGATCTATC
>JBCBYL010000127.1:0-6326 GCA_039815855.1 Verrucomicrobiota bacterium | reverse complement strand
CTCTCCAGCTTTGGGTTGGCTGGTCGATTCTTCTGCCCAGATGGCCGATCCTGCTCGGGGTCACCCTTCTTCTTGGCACCTGGCTGACCATTGCGGATATCATCGCGGTCAAATTCAACATCTGGTTTTTTGACCAGAGGCAAATTTCCGGATTCAAGATAGGAGGTATTTTACCTTGGGAGGAAGCCGCCTTCTTCTATTCCACCAGCCTGATCGTCGCCCAGAGCTTCCTTCTTTTTCTTCCAGAAGCACTCCGCTGAGGAGGCCACCTTTGAGAGCAAGCTTGTATGTCAGCCTGAAAATGATTGAATTCCCAATTCGATGATCAAGCCGGTCAATTTACAGGAGCTCCATTCGCCCATCCAACAGGAGTTGGAGGAAGCGGTCCTCCGTGTTCTCAGGAGCGCCGCCTACTGTCTGGGGCCGGATGTCGATTCCTTTGAAAAGGAATTTGCTGAATATTGCCAATCTGAATTCTGTATTGGAGTCAACTCGGGCACCAGTGCGCTTCACCTCGCGTTGCTCAGTGCAGGAGTCGGCACGGGCGACGAAGTGATCAGTTCACCGTTTAGTTTTATCGCATCCTCAGCATCCATACGTTACTGCCAGGCACGGCCGGTTTATGTCGATATTGATCCAGAGACCTACCTCATGGACACCTCGCTGGTAAGGGAAGCGCTCACAGATCGCACGAAAGCAATCATGCCCGTCCACCTTTATGGACAGATCGTCGACATGGCCCCACTCCAGCAACTGGCCCGGGAGCATGGGTTGAAAATGATAGAAGATGCGGCTCAGGCCCATGGGGCAGAACGCGATGGAAAGCGCGCCGGCCAATTCGGTGACCTCGCTTGCTTTAGCTTCTATCCGACCAAGAACCTTGGAGCATGTGGTGAAGGTGGTGCCATCGTGACCAATGAAGCAAGTCACGACAAAATGACTCGCTCTCTGAGAAGCTGGGGCACCGGTCAACCGGGCAACTACGATCATGCCTTGGAAGGCTTTAACTATAGGCTCGAAGGCATTCAAGGTGCCGTCCTCTCCGTAAAACTGAAATACCTCGAGAGCTGGATCGAAAAACGCCGCGCCAACGCAGATCTCTATCGCCAGATCCTCTCCTCAAACACAGATCTTGTTCTACCTTTGGAGGAAAAGACTTGTCGCCATGTTTACCATCAGTTCACCGTCAGGGTCCCTGACAGAGCCCGGGTCATCGCGGCCCTGAGGCAAAAAGGCATTATCGTCGGATCATTTTACCCCATCCCCATCCACCTTCAACAAGCCTACGAGGATCTCGGATACAAAGAAGGTCAGTTCCCTCACGCTGAAAAGGCAGCCGCAGAGGTGATTCAACTCCCTGTTGGCCCCGAACTCAAGACAGTTGAGATTGAATCAGTCGCCGAATCTCTCACCGAAGTCATCTAAATCATGTCCCGTTCCGTGCTGATCATAGCCGGCCCTGCCTGGGAGCCGATTGACCAGGTTCGCCGGATTACCAACCATTCGACCGGAGCCCTGGGCTCCTATCTTGCGAAGGAATTTTCAGCTCATGATTGGGAAGTGACTCTGGCCTACGGAGAGTCGTCATCGGTCTCACCACCGGAAGTAACCCGTTTTCTCTCCTTTTCAAATCGTGAGTCACTCGAAACACTCTTAGCAGCTCAGTCCAGTCAGACATTCGATCTCGTTCTCATGCTCGCTGCGGTCAGTGATTTTCAGGTCAGAGCGATACGAACAGATCAGGGTGAGCTAGCACTGGGCGCGTCGGGGAAAGTCCCTACTTCTGCTGGTGCCCTCACCTTGGAACTCGAACCGACGGCGAAAATCCTTCCTCAATTAGCGACCTGGTATCCCTCCGCCAAGCGGGTGGGTTGGAAATATGAGGTTGAGGGCCAGCAGGAGGATACGATTGCAGCCGGGAAACGGCAGCTTCAATCCAATCAGACTCATGCCTGTGTCGTTAACGGCCCCGCGTACGGACCTGGCTTCCATTGGCTTGTAAAAGAAATAGAGCAATCGGTTCATATACCGACCCCAAAAGATCTCTTTGATCAGCTCATCGATCTTATCTAATTTGCACTATGCCTCCCGCCAGACACCCCGGTCTCAATCGAACGGACCTGGTCCTCTTCCTGCGCTGGCTTCCGCTCCAGGCCCTCTTGGGAATCAGTATCGGGACGCTCTTCTGGATCCTCCATGATAAAGAGAAGTGGGATGTCTCCTGGTCTTTAATCATGCTCAGTGCGGCCTTACCCGTCGCAGCTAAGCGTGGCCAATATTTGCTTCTCCTCGGGCTGATCTCGTTGGCCCTCTTTGCTAAGGCCCTCCCCCTGACTGCTCTCTACTGCCTGAGCGCCACCATCCCGCTCTACAGCCTGTTAAAGACACTGGTCTGGTCTCGTTGGAAAGAGAAACGTTCCATCATCACGATTGCCAGCCTCTTTGGGCTTTCGTTAGTTGGCTTTTTCGTTCTCCTTCCACTCCTCTTCGAATCCTTTTTTGAAACTCGACCGAGTTGGTGGGCGGGATGGAATCCGGCCATTGGAGGAGCATTGATATTACTCTATGCCTATTACGCCTACCACTGCTGGAGCCGTCGCCAACTTCACGGGTATTTCGAACACCTCGCTTATGTCTTTTTTCTACCTCAGAGGACACTCCTTCTTGCCATACATCCAAGGTGGTTTTTTGAGACCCAGCGCCTGGGGGTGAACCGGACGAATTATGGGAAAGCCTGGAAATCGGTCCTCATAGCCGCGCTTAAGACCGGTGTATTCTGGCTCATCTCTCTTTGGTATCAACCCACATCCTGGCAGATCGATTCTTTTTTCATCAGTTGGCTCTACCTGATTATCCATTACGTCATTTGGATCTTATGGATTACGGCCAGCTTTGATCTCGTCATTGCTCTGGCTCGGATGTTAGGCCTTCCGCTCCCCTCGGTTTACCACCTCCCTCTCATCGCCCGATCGTTTTCCGACTGGTGGTATCGCTTCAATCGCTACTCCGCCCGGTTTTCGATCCGACTGTTCCGCCAGTTCAGCCAGCAGAGCAAGTTTTCCGGTTTTTCACTTCCTCTTCGGGTCGGAATGAGTCTCCTCATCGTATTGACTCTTCTCCCTCTTGGCTCCTTTGGCTCAATCTTCCTTCTTTCATCCGGGAGCCAATGGGTATCCTGGATCCTCTTTACGCTTCCATTTGCATTGCTCCTCATGCTTGAAAGTCATTTCAGCGGACGAGGATTTGAACGCATCATCGTCACCGGCTTCCCGACGATCGTTTATGCGATGACTTGCCAGCTCATCCTCGCCTTCCTTCATTTCTTTCTCCTCAATCAGGGCCTATTCCCACTCGATCCAGTCTGGACCTGGGAGGAGCGATTCGATTTTCTCCAATCACTCTCCGGCTTCACACCAGTTGAAAGTCGCTCCTAGTTAGGCTACGGTCATCCTGTGAGTAAATATGGCTTAGAAGTTCCCGGGCTGTGGGTTGATATTGATCGGGTCGAATATGTTCCTACCAATAGCGCCCCCAGCTATCGCCCTCACCAGTTTGCCTATCACATCACCATTCATAACGATAGCCTTCAAGTCGTTCAGATTTCCGGACGCCGCTGGGTTATTACCAATGAAAAGGGCCATCGGCTCATCATCGAAGGCGACGGAGTGGTCGGACAATTTCCAACTCTCATCCCGGGTGACACCTTTCACTACCACAGCTACCACCTCCTCGATTCCACTAGCCATGCCGAAGGCCTTTACACCGGCCAGGATGAAGAAGGCGAAAACATTATTGCCCGCATCCCCAAATTTGAAATGAAGGTGCCGGAGTAGGCAGTTGAATAACGACCTCACCCAGGCTGACTAAGTATTTTAAAACCACTGATCGCAAAGATGAACACTCATTGCTTTGGAAAAGAGGATCGTTCTCTCTTTCCGCTTTGGTGACATTCGTGACTATAAGCGGCAGATGAGGAGTTCGCGCTCGAAGATCATTTCTTTGGGAAGGTGGTCATGTAATTTGAGGAAGAGTTCCTCATGCTTGAGGGTCTTTAACCGCCAGGTGTCCTGATCAATGTTCATGAGTTCGTTCCACTGATCACGACTGAATTCCATTTCACTGAAATCAATGTCTTCAAAATAGGGAATCCAACCGAGTGGTGTTTCCTGAGCAACTCCGTGGCCTCGAGTCCGGTCGACGATCCATTTCAGGATGCGCATATTATCGCCAAAGCCAGGCCAGAGGAAGTTCCCTTCACGATCTTTGCGGAACCAATTGACGTGAAAGATCCGGGGCGGTTCTTTGATTCGTTTCCCCATATTAATCCAATGACGGATATAGTCTCCCATGTGATAACCAGAGAAAGGCAACATGGCAAAGGGATCACGCCGGATTTCCCCAACCTTTCCAAATGCGGCTGCGGTTTTTTCTGAACCCATCGTCGCTCCGAGATAAACCCCGTGGACCCAATTATAGGCCTGAAAGATGAGCGGCACGTCATTGACCTGGCGGCCCCCGAAAATAAAGGCGCTAATCGGAACCCCGTCAGGGTTTTCCCAATCCGGATCAAGACTGGGACAGTTAATGGCAGGAGCGGTAAAACGAGCATTCGGGTGAGCGGCTTTGCTCTCTGAGCCGGGTAACCAGTCATTGCCCTTCCAGTCGATCATTCGACCAGGTGGTTCCTCACTCATTCCCTCCCACCAGATATCACCGGATTCGGTCAAGGCGCAATTGGTAAAAAGGGTATCTTTTTCGCAAGATTTCATGGCATTGGGATTGGTTTCGTAGCTGGTGCCCGGTGCAACCCCAAAGTAGCCGGCCTCTGGATTAATGGCATAGAGGCGTCCATCATCACCCGGTTTAATCCAGGCAATGTCGTCGCCGATGGTCGTGACCTTCCACCCCTGCTCTGTAAAATGCTCTGGCGGAATGAGCATGGCGAAATTGGTTTTACCGCAGGCGCTGGGAAATGCGGCTGCGACGTAGGTCTTCTCCTTCTGAGGTGATTCGACCCCTAAGATCAACATATGCTCCGCCATCCATCCCTGATCTCGAGCCATACAGGAGGCAATTCGCAGAGCGAAACACTTTTTCCCAAGAAGCGCGTTCCCACCATACCCAGAACCATAGGACCAGATTTCTCGAGTCTCCGGATAATGGACGATGTATTTCGTATCCGGATTACAGGGCCAGCTCGTTTCATCTTTTTGTCCGGGTTCAAGAGGAGCCCCGACACTGTGGACGCAGGGAACAACAAATTGATCTGTGCGGTCAATCTCGTCAAAGACGTGTTGCCCGATTCGGGTCATGATTCTCATATTGACGACGACGTAGGGAGAGTCCGTGAGCTCCACGCCGATATGCGAGATCGGTGACCCAATCGGCCCCATACTAAAGGGGATGACATACATCGTCCGACCCCTCATGGAACCGCTAAAGAGTGGTTTGAGCGTCTTACGCATCTCACGAGGATCCATCCAATTATTGGTCGGGCCGGCCTGCGCCTTGCCGGAGCTGCAAATAAAGGTGCGGTCCTCTACCCTGGCGACATCACTGGGATCGGAGCGAAAGAGGTAGCTGTTAGGGCGCTTTTCCTCATTGAGTTTTGTCGCCATCCCTGACGCCACCATTTCATCTAGTAATACCTGATTCTCTTCTGCTGACCCGTCACACCAATGAATTCGATCCGGCTGGGTTAGAGTCGCGATTTTATCGACCCACTTTTTCAGGTTCTGATTCTGGCAACTGCCACCTCCAACCGATTCCATTGTCATTTGATTTATTGGTTCTTTTTAGGACGAGCTTTCGGCCTCGAGTTCAATTCTTGGGAAAAGTGGTGTCGGCTTGGAAACCTGGTGCCCTTGAGGTAGTTGTGGCCATGTGGGTTCCATCTCTCCTGCGAGGACCGGGAGATTCCCCATTTGCTCCAGTGTAGCTTGAGTAATATCAGGGAGAATGGACTCCAACTCCGAGACGAGCAGGTAAATCGCACTGATCATTCGGTTTAAAACAGTATCGAGTCGACCTGTTTGCTCCTCCTCTTTAGCTAATTTCCAGGGCGCTGACTCTTCAACGTATTGGTTCGCCCGTGTGATGCCACGCCAGAGCTCGGTGAGGGCCATATGGATATTCCAGTTCTCCATCAATTCTCTGAATTTCAAAATAGAGTCAACGACTTCAGTTTGCATGGCTTGGTCAGCTTCAGACACAGACGTAGGCTCAGGCACAATACCATCCCGATAGCGATTCAGCATGGAGATGGTGCGTTGAACGAGATTCCCCAGATTATTCCCTAGCTCTGACTGGTAGCGAGTGTGAAAACT
>JBCBYL010000065.1:0-13349 GCA_039815855.1 Verrucomicrobiota bacterium | reverse complement strand
GTTTACCGACCGCAGGGAGGGAGTTGGTAGAACGGTTATGTTAGCCTTAATTATCTTGGTAATTAATCGTAGATGCAACATCAGAAAGCTTTCCTTCCTCGGAAAATTTGAATACCAGTGGTCCGTAAACAGTATATCCATCCTTCTCGAAAGTCGTGGCAGTCGGGAACTTCTTTTTCATGAGACTCATGACTTCGTCTTTACTACTCTCCGGACTTATTTCTAGCGCGATGGCAAGTAATGTATCACGCTCTTTAACTGCATCCTCATATGAAACCTCAAGATAGGTATACGAAATACCCTGATCCAAGGTGGAGTAAGCGAAAAATGCACATGACCCGAAAAATAAAACAAGTCCGGCCACTGCTGTAATAATAACAGACTTTATTGGGTTGCGATGAATCCACATATCTTTCGGGCTAACGTTAGCGGTGAGGAACGGATGCGCTAGCATCCGTTGCCTCTAACGCTTTGTTCGATGCTTTTCTAGTGTAATATTTAGACCAGCTACGTAAAAGGACAATCCATGCTACGATAATAGCTACAGCATGAAAAAGCATGTAAATCAGACTTAGTCCGCCAGTCATTTGAAGCACGATCAACGCACTGATCATCACAAAAGTGCAAATCGCCACTATAATGGTTCTCGTTTTTAAAGTCATATTCATATATCGAACGTCAGCAGTGTGCTGCGAGTGGAACGCGAAGCGTGTAACGAGTTGGCACCACAGCTTTGTACGAATTAGATTTCATATTAGACAAGCCATTCGGACTTAAAGAAGAATATAACGAAAAAAATGCAAATAGGCACCCAAACAAAGAAGAATAAAATCCAAGCTGTGCGGCGACGTGACTTATCGTATTCCGAGATACCCATAGCATCGGACTGGGAGCGATAGTTTCTATCCACGCAATAGCGTAGATATCGAGACAACATATGAATCCAATGGGATAGGCTTCCGAAGTATCTCATTTTAATTTATATCGAACGTCAAAGTGAGGCACGGCGTTAGCCGTTGCCTCAACTGCCTTGTTCTGGTTTCCTTTTAATGTGATGATTTAAGACCAAATTAAGGGATTCGATTCTGTCATCATCGATAAATATCTCGGTTGAAAAATGTTCTTTAACAAACTGTGCAAATGAACCTGGCATAGATGATTCTTCCTCAACGAGGCTGTTTAACTTATCTACATCTATCCCGCATCCTTGGCTAATATATTCTTTGAAACTGTTCGCAAGGAAACAGATGTCATCGGAATCCATAGGTCAGATCATTGCGACGGGGCATTCTTCTTTCTTTTTTCCGTTTATCGTTATTAGTGCATAGTGGACTCCGTCACATCCCATAGAGGCGAAAGTAAGGGAATTCAACGGAGTGCTATCATAACCGTAATCTGGAGATGGCGGATTCAACAGGTCGTCATCACCGTGGATACCATATGCGTTACTGATTGCATTTGAGGATGATAGAAATGCGTCGAAGATATCCATTTAATTTTCTCCCAGAACGTCGGAAGTTAGCCACAGCTGGAACGCGAAGCGTGTAAGCTGTTGGCTAAACTGACTTGTACGGCTTTCATTTTAATAATCTATTTTTCGAATGACGATATAATACGCTCAGTGCAATTACGAATCCCATAACTCAGCACGTATACAATGACGAAAGCCGAAATACCCCAATACCACTTATATACTAATCCAACACCAATTCCGCAGAGAAATGAGGCTAGAGACCAAATGGCACCGGATGTCATCTCACCTCCCATCGTGCTGCCATAGCCTTTCTTGTGATCGATAGTCTGATAAACTAGTGCTCCGACCATAGTCAGAACCGAAAGGCCTAGGAGTATTAAACCAAGAATATTCATTTCTTATGCCGAACATGTAGTATATTCGGGGTTTTTCATAACATGCTCTTACTCATCAATAGTGTGTTTAACTATAATGTAAAGAAGAAGCAAACAGTGCAGGGAATATCATGTTATATAGTCAACTTGATTTATCTGGGGTGATTTCATGTATGCTTATATGTGATGAGAGTATGGGTTGAAAAGACGTTGCAGGCGGCTTCGAGTGTTTCACCGCGTGATCGGGGGGAGGTGGATGGCTACATTGAGTTGGATCTGGGATTTTCTGGAGCAAGGGAGGACAGGGGAGGATTTTTTTACCGAGGGTGATGATCTGCCGCGTCGCTGTGCTCCTTCCACCTTTGCTAAGGCTACGGTGTACAGGCGCAATGACAGAGTGGAACGAACTCGTTTCTGATCCAGAATCTCTAATCGAATTTGTAGATGATGGAGGACTGGAGGAAGAGGTCGTTTTTATCGCGACCAGCAGCGGGTCGGTTGTCGTAGCGGTTCTCGGCGGAGACGCGGAGGCTAAGGCTCTTGGTCAGGTCGCTTTCGATCCCGACTTCGGCAATGAGGAGCCAATCTGAGATATCCTGGAGGTTATCGATGATCTGGACGCTTTCGTAGATCTTGGCGTATTCGGAGAATTGCCATTCAAAATTCTGAGCAAGTCGGGCCCGGACGGAGTGGCTCAGAGTGGCTCCGATGAGGTCCTCTGCGACCCAGGTGGGGCCACCTTCGAGGCTGAGGGCCATTTTATCGTTCTTGATGATGTGCCAGCCAAGACCGGGTCCCACATTGGCCCGCCAGTTGACACCGGCGATGACGTCACGGTCGAGTTCGCCCCGGGCGTACCAATACCAGTCCTCACTGAGATCGCGCTTATAGTCAGCGAGGCCGAGGAGGCGTTCACGGATGGAGACGCTTTCATTCTGAGCGAAGTCGGCGCGGGCTTCTAAGGTGAGTTTATCGATTTCGGTGGTGCGGACGGCCTTGACGCCGGCGGCAATGGCGGCGGAATCGTTGTTTCCGCTGGAGTAGTCCGCTCCGAGAGCAATTTCAGCAGTCCAGAGACTGGTTTTTTCTACTTCCGGCGGGGTGTCGTCAGAAGCGGGCGGATTCACAGCGGTGCGTTCGGCCTCGATCTTAGCGAGCCGGTTTTCGAGCTTATTGGCGCGGGCAGCCGTCTGGCTGAGCTGATCACGGAGAAGGGCGTTTTCTTCCTGAAGTTTTTTAAGCTGGAGTTCAGCCGCGGATGGCTCCGGGCTATTCTCGCTCTGCGCCTGGCTAGAGAAGGGGAGAATCCCGAGCAGGCAGACCAGAATGAGGTGTGCGGCAAAAACGGAAGAAGGAGAAGTCCTACTAAATGAACGTAAAAAGTGTGGGGTCATCTGAGAGAAGTAACACACTTCAGGGAATGAGTTCAAGCTTCGCTTGAAACGTGGACGCGGCGGTTGGATTTGTCGAACTTGACGTATCCATCAGTGAGGGCGAAGAGGGTGTAATCACGCCCGATGCCAACGTTGTCGCCGGGATGGAAGCGAGTTCCACGCTGACGCATAATGATGTTCCCGGCGATGACAGATTCACCACCGAATTTTTTTACCCCGAGGCGCTTCGATACACTATCGCGTCCGTTCTGGGTGCTGCCTTGACCTTTTTTATGTGCCATTGTCTGATCCTAATCCAATGTTACGCAGCGATGCTGCTGACTTTCACGCGTAGTTTGCGCTGACGATGCCCGACGGTGCGGTGGTATCCCTTGCGTCGCTTAAATTTAAAAGCGATGACTTTATCGGCTTTGATCTCGCCGACGATGTCAGCGGTGACAGAGGCGCCCTCGACAAGAGGCTTGCCGATGGTGACTTTGTCCCCTTCCCCGAGAAGGAGTACTTCATTAAAAATTGCTGGCTTCCCTTCTTCTGCATCGATGAGTTCGACATCGAGCTGGTCGCCTTCTTTTACTTTATATTGTTTTCCGCCTGATTGTATTACCGCAAACATGTTCTTTCCTTTGTTGTGGAAGTGGGATAATGCCGTCATCGCTTGATGAGACAAGGAAAAAGAATGCCTTTAATAATTCTTTTTTGAGGCCTACTTTCAGAGCTGATGGCCACGATTTGGGTGCATGATTTAGATCCCTTCCTTCCGTATCTCCAGTTTTCCGAGACTTGGGGGATCCGCTACTATGGACTGGCGTATGTGCTGGGGTTCTTTTCCGCCTACGGAGGCCTGATCTATCTGCGTAAAAAGGGGATGTCATCCCTCAATGCAGATCAGGAGGGCAGTCTGCTGACCTGGCTGATTCTGGGAACCCTGATCGGGGGGAGGCTGGGCTACTGCCTGATGTATGACTGGGAAAAGACGGTGGCCGACCCCATTTCCATCATCGCCTTCTGGGATGGCGGGATAGAAGGAATGGCCAGCCACGGCGGGATTCTGGGAGTGGTCATTGCCCTCATTCTTTTCTCCAGAAAGCATCATCTCCTGGTTTGGGAGCTGTTCGATAATCTTGCTCTCCTGGCTCCGATCGGAATTTGTTTTGGAAGGATCGCTAATTTTATTAATGGAGAACTGTGGGGCCGAGCTACGAATGGAGAGTGGGGGGTGATTTTTCCGGGGGCGATGGATGGTATCCCACGGCACCCATCCCAGCTCTATGAAGCGCTGGGAGAGGGATTGATTCTCTTTCTGATTCTATGGTGGGTCCGGAATCGCCAGCCGTTTGTGGGGCTGACCTCCGTGGTCTTTATCTTTGTCTATGCCAAGGCACGGATTATCTGTGAGTTTTTCCGGGAGCCGGATGAGCATATCGGCTATCTCTGGGGGGGAGCCACTCAGGGGCAATTGCTCTCGATCGGTCTCCTCGTGGCCGCATTTGGCTTATTTTTCTATCTGGTCAGGAGGCAAGCAGTTAGGGGAGAAAAGTAAGAAGTAAGAAGTAAGAAGTAGGAATTAGGAATTAGGAATTAGGAATTAGGAATTAGGAATTAGGAATTAGGAATTAGGAATTAGGAATTAGGAATTAGGAATTAGGAATTAGGAAAAAGTCTTTTCAGGTCGGGCGAATAGGCAAATAATGCCTACTGATGGCACTGGAGAAAATATTATTACTGGATGATGATAGCATGGTGCGGGGAGTGGTGTCTGAGCTGCTTCGTGAAATGGGTTATCAGATTCTGGCGATGACCAACACCCGCCAAGCGCGCCAGCACCTGGCCAACGAGGAGGTCGACCTCCTGATTACCGATTTACATCTGGAATCTGAAAACGGGATCGATTTCCTGAAAGAGGTGAGAAAATCTCATCAACAGCTTCCCATGATGATCATCACGGGTTTCAGTAGTGTGGATTCCGCGATTGATGCCCTACACCTGGGAGTGGCCGATTATCTGGTCAAGCCGATCGATTATCAGCGACTGGAGCTGGCGATGTACCGGCTGGAGCAGACCATGGCACTGGAAGCGGAAAATCAATACCTCCGGGCGGAAGCGGCCTCGACCTCACTAGGCGGGCCTGAATTTTTCTGGGGTGCGAGCGATGGCATGCAGGCGGTTCAGAAAATGATCCAGAAGATCAGCTCCACCGAAACGACCGTGCTCATTCAGGGTGAGAGCGGGACAGGGAAGGAAGTGGTGGCGCGTTCGCTTCATCAATCGAGCCGACGTGCGGAGAAGCCTTTTATCAGTGTGAACTGTGCAGCGATTCCGGCGAACCTTCTCGAGAGTGAATTTTTTGGTCATGAGAAGGGGGCGTTTACCGGAGCGGTTAGCCGCAGGGCTGGACGCTTTGAAATCGCTGATGGTGGAACTCTCTTACTGGATGAGGTTTCTGAAATCCCACCTGAGCTGCAAGTGAAGCTGCTGCGGGTTTTACAGGAGCGTGAATTTGAGCGGGTCGGTGGGGCGAAGTCGATGAAGGTCGATGTGAATGTGATCGCGACCACGAACCGTGATCTGGCAACTGAGATCAGAGAAGGGCGCTTCCGGGAGGATTTATACTATCGGCTCAATGTGGTACCGATTGTCATTCCTCCTCTACGCGACCGGGGAGATGACCTCATCGCTCTGGTCCAATTTTTTATCGAGCGGTTTGCCCGAAAGCATGGAAAGAACATTTTGCCTCCGGGGCCGGACCTCATGATCCAGCTCCAGACCTACGACTGGCCCGGGAACGTGCGGGAACTACAGAATTCTATCGAACGGGCGGTGATTTTATCGAATGAAGAGGGGGCGCTGCAGGCAAGTGATTTTCCTTCCCGGCGCTCTGGAAAAGTGGGCGATCCGGAGAAGCAGCTCATGACCATGGAGGAAATGGAATTCCAGATGATCCAAAAGGCACTACAGCGGTATCAGGGAAACCGAACCCATGCGGCCAAAGCCTTAAGCATTAGCCTGAGGACGATGCGAAATAAGATCAGCCGGTATAAAGAAGAAGGCCGCTCTATTGATTCAGCGTGATGGGGCGCGAAGAGCACGCACGCTGCAAGCTTTCCGAAATCCTAAACCTTGATACGTTCGCAGAGTGTGGCCTTTCATTCAGCGTCATCTGCTCAGGGCTTTCCTTGGGAGTTTAGTCTTCATCGGGCTACTGTGCCTGGGGGCGTACTTTTTTCTGAACTGGAATAGCGAGCGCCTGTTAGCAACAGCAGGACGAGAGTCGTTTCAGTCAGGTGATCTGCAGGACACCTTACAATTTGCCGGAAAACTCTATCAACGCAATCCAGAGTCTCATGCGGCCGCCCGCCTGCTGGCGCTGGGATACGAAAGGATTGATCCCGAATTGGCCATGCAATGGTGGAAGCGTGCCTGGGAATTACAGCCGTCTGACTTTGAAGCTTATGCCCGGTTACTGACCCTGAGTATGAATTCTGTGAGCAGAGAAGAGGTTTTAGGCATAATCAAAATTGCTCCTGCTGATTTTCTCGCCCTTCCAGAATATCACAAATTGGTGGCGGTGGCTTATCTGAAAACGGGTTACATCGATTCGGCACACGAGGCGTTTAAGCGAGCGCTGGAATTGCGCGAGGGGGATTGGGAAGCGCATCTGGGGCTCTTGCTCATCGAGGCCCACGCCCGAGACATTGAGCAAGCGGATCAAGCTCTTGAAACCATTTTACATTTAGCGGAGCCCGGGAATCCGGCAGAGGCTCAAGCTTTATTTAATCTGGTCACGTCTGACCTCCATGAGCGCCTTACAGGGGAACAAATCATTGAATTTACAGATCGTTATCTGGAATTACCGGAGGCTGTCTTTGCGAAACGCTTAACATTAGCGCTAACGGCAGCCGCTCATTCTTCTGTTTCTCTTGCTAAGAAGAATCACTGGTTCCAGGTGCTTGAGGACGAGGCCAGCCTCAGTGCTAAGCGCTTAGCGGAATATGGTCAGGCCATGAATGAGGCGGGTGAGAGTAACCGCGTCCTTGCCCTGCGTAAAACGATGGTATCCCAACGTGAGCAAATCCCTTTCTTCAACGATATCATGCTGGAGGCGATGATCCGGGAGCAGCTCTGGATGGATGTCGTTCAGTGGGTGGATCAGATTCCGGAGGACCAAAGATCGCCCTGGCATCTGATCGCCCGCGAAGTAGCTCGATCTGATGGGAATTCAGATGATGTCCAGACCGCGATGCTGCGAAAAATTTTCCAAGCGGCTTCCGGGCCCGGTCAGTTGCGCTGGGTGATTCGCCGCGCTCGTTTCCACCAATGGGATAGGATATACGAAGCCGCACTCTGGGCGGAATGTGATATCCCCGGTGCCGAAATGCGCGCGAGCCGGGCACTCTTCGAATGGTTCCGATCGCGAGGAGAAGGCAGGGGGCTTTATCTCGCTGCCGAGGAAGTTCTCAAATCAGATCCTGAAAACCTGACCGCAAAGGCAACGGTTGCACATCTCAGTCTCTGCCTGCAAATTTCTCCGCGACGCGCCTGTCGTCTCGCTAAGGAATGTTATCAGGCTCAACCTTCATCTGCACCTCTCCGGATGATCTATTTGCTCAGTCTTCATTTCAGCGGAGAGAATCAGGAAGTCATGGAATTGATCTCTGCTTTCCATCCACAGGACCGTGGGATGGCGGGGATGGGACTTTACTTTGATTATTTTGATTGGATTACAGGCACACGCCAGGTGCCGCCCGATTTAGAAAACGCGGACCAGAGCTACCTGGATGTGGAAATCGATTTACTGGAGGAGCTAATTCTTGAGAAGAAAAACGCTACGCTAGTTGAAGGAAGTGAGTAATGTTCTTGTCATTGACGAAATCGGCACTTCTGGGAGAGTAAAACGAATGGATTATTCCAATTCCAAGGCTTTAGCGGGAAGAGGTTTAAGAGCGGTGAATACGTTACTTACTCCTCTGAGGACAGCCGTGATCATGACCGTCCTGCTCTCCGCCGCCTGCTCGCATGCGATTACTCTGGATTGGAATAATGTCGACTGGCCATATGATAATAATGGAACGACTGGAAGCGGAAACCAGGGTGATGATGTCCGGACTTTCTCACAGGGCTTTGACATTGATCCCGACAATCCAGGAATCGATGTCACAATTAGTATTACTGGAGATACGGGGAATTTCCGCAATGATACATCTCCAGCGAGTGGATACGTGGCCCCTGCGGATGGTGAATCCGGTATCGTCTATGCGCCTAATGATCACAATGGGGCGGTTGGAGGCTTAGGAGCCACTGAAGAGGTTTTATACCTTTTTCTCAACCATGGGAGCCGAGATAATGATTTTGTAACGGTGACGGTGACTTTTTCCAGTAACTATACAGACGGAGTTTTTCTCGATTCACTCATTTTGACCGATATCGACAGCACCGGTAGTTACGAGGACCAAATACGAAATTTCCGAGGCAGTTTAGATGGAGGTTCAGATGTTTTTCCATCGATTACTCCTTTTGATGGGGGAACAAACGTGACCATAGCGAATGAAGGTACTGCGAGCGCGACGACAACAGGAGATGGCGGTTTCGATGATATTTCATCCACAGGGGGAACAGTCATATTCGACTTTGGGAATCAGGGGATTGATGAATTTAGTTTTGATTACGGAAATGGTGCCGGTGCTCCAAATAATCCCGGTAATCAGTTGATCGGTTTTTATGATATTGTATATAGCCCAGTGCCTGAGCCCGGCACCGTGGTTTCTGGAGTCGCGCTCCTCCTGGTCGCCTTTGGCCTATGGCTGCGGCGTAAAATTTCAATTATCTAAAAAGCGGACTCAGATTTTCTGGCTTCCGGAGCTAGACGAAGCTGTTAAAAAATCCTGACTTCAATGATCGAAACCAATTTCTTTTTCTGGGTGACCCTGATCTTTCTCATCGGCACGAAGGTGGTGGAATGGATTGCTGAATTTCTGAATACGCAGGAAAAGGATGGCTTACCCGCAGAGGTGGCGGATTTGTATGACCCGGAAGAGTATGAAAAATCGCGCCGCTATGAAAAAGAGAAGACGCGTCTGAGTTTCATTGAGGATGTGCTTTCTCTCGGCCTCCTGCTCGTTTTTTGGTTTCTGGGTGGGTTCGGCTGGCTGGAGGGGGTAGTGCAATCCACCGACCTTCATCCGGTGCTGGCGGGACTGCTCTATTTTCTGATTTTAATGGGAGTGCAATGGTTGCTGCGATTGCCCTTCGATTTGTATGATACCTTTCGGATTGAAGAGGAATTTGGATTTAACCGGACGACGATCGGCACCTATGCGGGAGACCAGGTGAAACAATGGATTCTGACCATCGTTTTAGGCGGAATACTTGGCGGGGCGGTACTCTATCTGTTTCAAACTGCAGGGGATTCTGCCTGGATCTGGTGTTGGGGAGTCTTTATCGGATTCAATTTAGTGATCCTCTACATCGCACCGATATGGCTGATGCCGCTCTTCTACAAGTTCACTCCGCTGGAGGAAGGGACGTTGCGGGAGTCGATTGAAAACTATGCGAAGAAAGAGTCTTTCCCGGTCAAGGAACTCTTCGTCATCGATGGATCACGGAGGTCTTCTAAGGCGAACGCCTTTTTTGCCGGATTCGGTAAGAACCGGAGGATTGCTCTCTATGACACCTTAATCGAAAAACAGAGTGTCCCTGAACTGGTGGGGGTGCTGGCTCATGAAATCGGACACTATCGCTTAAAGCATGTTCCTAAAATGGTGGGGCTCTCCTTTTTCCAGGCGGGCTTGATGTTTTTCCTGGCTGGATTGTTTGTCGGGTCCTCTTCCTTAGCTGTTGCGTTCGGGGTGCAGGAACCCTCAGTACACACCGGACTAGTCTTCTTTGGCCTGCTCTTCTCAGCGCTGAGTCGTGTAACTAATGTCGGAGTCCAATGGCTGAGTCGAAAACATGAATTCGAGGCGGATGCCTTTGCCGCTCAAACCACCGGTGAGGGGGAATCACTGGTTTCGGCACTGAAAAAGCTAGCCAGGGAAAATTTATCCCACCTGACTCCGCATCCTTTTTACGTTTTCCTCCATTACAGCCATCCTCCATTGCACGAGCGGATCCGAGCCTTACGGCAATAAATTGAGCAGAGCCTGAGAGGCAGGAAGTCATCGGAATGGTGGCGCTCCCTGGAAAGAAAAAGATTTTTATCACTTTGCCTTGAAGTCAACGAGGCCTCTATTAAGTTACCAGCATGTCTGATACGAGTGAATTGTCCTATAATTCTAAAGTCGAGGGCAATGTCATCCTCACAACGGTGGAATCCTCAATCAACTGGATGAGGAAAAACTCACTCTGGCCGATGCCCATGGGCTTAGCCTGTTGTGCGATTGAGCTAATGGCGGCTGCCTCCTCACGCTATGATATTGCCCGCTTTGGTGCTGAAGTGATGCGATTCTCCCCGCGCCAAGCGGACCTGATGGTCGTCGCCGGGACAGTGACTTATAAAATGGCTCTCGCCCTGAGACGTATCTATGAACAAATGCCTGACCCGAAGTGGGTAATCGCCATGGGTGCCTGCGCTAGTACCGGTGGGATGTATCGCAGCTATGCCGTTTTACAAGGGGTTGATAATATCGTGCCAGTGGATGTTTATGTCTCCGGCTGCCCGCCGCGTCCGGAAGCGCTTCTTGAAGGATTGATGCAGTTGCAAAAGAAGATCGAAAACGAAAATTCCCTGACCGAATTGAAGAAAGAAGAAGTCACCGTCTAATTGACGTGGATCTGATTATGACTTCTCCGGCTGAACTTGAATCACAATTTACCAGTCAATTTGGTAAAGACCTTGAGGTGCTTCCTGAATTTAGAGGTGAACAGAGCTGGCGTGTCAGACTGAACCAGCTCCATGCGGTCATGGTAGAACTGAAAAAGTCGGGCTTCAACTATCTGGTCGATATTAGCAGTGTTGACCACCTTGGCTCAGATGGGCCGCGTTTCGAATTAGTCTACGAACTTTTTTCTTATCAGACCCGTGACCACTTAAGAGTGAAATCCTGGCTTGAGGATGATGAAGAGCCAGTGGCTCCGACAGTCATTGATCTCTGGAGAACCGCAGACTGGCATGAGCGTGAAATCTACGACATGATGGGGATTCATTTTGAAGGTCACCCGGACCTGCGCCGCATTCTGATGTGGGATGGCTATCCCTACTTCCCGCTCAGGAAGGATTTTCCTCTCGAAGGCAAACCGACCAATATGCCGGACATCGCCTTTACCCGGCCTGCCCCATTAGAAGGCGGTCCTTTTGTTACCTCCACGGAATCCCAATCCCATCGTCGTGAACCGCGTGCGAAGAAGGTCACGAGCTAATTATGAGCGAGACGAAAGAACTAGAAATTGAGGATTCAGCAACGCGGGCCCAGGCCATCGCGGAGAGTGGAGAATTAGATACGGTTGGTGAGAAGCTGGTCCTGAATATGGGGCCATCCCACCCCAGCACCCATGGTGTCCTCCGGGTTGTTCTGGAAATGGATGGCGAGGTCATCACCAGAGCGGATCCGGATGTAGGGTACCTCCACCGCGGGGATGAGAAAATTGCTGAGAACATGACCTGGACTCAGTTTATCCCTTATACAGACCGACTCGATTACCTGGCCCCATTAGCGAATAACGTGGCCTATGCTTGTGCTGTCGAGAAATTGATGGATTACCAAATCCCTGAACGGGCGCAGGTCATTCGAGTCATCTGCTGTGAAATGTCGCGCATCTCTGCTCACCTTCTCGGCCTGGGTGCTTATACCATGGACTGCGGGGCTATGACTGCATTCCTCTATACCTTCATGGAGAGAGAAAAACTCTACAACCTGATCGAGCTCTTGACCGGAGCGCGCTTTACCACCAGCTACACCCGTGTGGGTGGCCTGGCTCGTGACCTGCCAGAAGGATTTATTGAAGGACTGACTGAATTCTGTGACCAGTTCCCGGATCGCGTCGCAGAATTGGATACCCTCCTGACCCGGAATCCGATCTTCCTCGACCGGACCCGTGAGGTAGGCGTGATTGAGAAGGAAGATGCCATCGACTACGGACTAACGGGTCCGAACCTGCGCGGTTCCGGGGTGGATTTTGATCTCCGCCGGGATATGCCTTACCTCACTTATGAGAACTATGAGTTCGAGGTGCCCATCGGTACCGTCGGCGATTGTTATGATCGCTACCTGGTCCGGATGGAGGAATTACGCCAGAGCTGCAAGATCTTGAAGCAAGCCATCGCCCAATTGCCCGAAGGCCCCATCTTTGTTGATGATCCCAAAAACATCCTGCCGGAAAAATCAGATACGCTGACCAAGATGGAGGAGTTGATTCAGAATTTCATGATTGTCACTCAAGGGATCAATACGCCGCCGGGGGAAATTTACTTTGGGGCGGAGAATCCTAAGGGAGAACTAGGTTTTTATATTCACAGTAAGGGCGGGGGTGTGCCTCATCGCCTGAAAATCAGGGCACCGTCATTTGTGAATCTCAGTATCCTGCCAAAGATCCTGCCTGGTCACACCGTCAGTGATGTGGTGGCGATTCTGGGTAGCTTCGACTTTGTTATGGGTGAAAGTGATCGTTAGGAAGATGAGCATGTTATACCGGATTCTGATGCTATTGGTTCTGTCCTCACTCTGGGTGGGCTGTGGAAGTAAGTTAAATCCAGATAATTACACCAAGGTGAAGAACAAGATGACCATTGAAGAAGTCACTGAAATTCTGGGCAAACCGGATGAGATGGAATCCGGTGATATTCTGGGCTTAACGAGCACGACCTATACCTATGAAAATGGGGATGCTCGCGCGGTGATCGGTTTTATTAATGGCAAAGTCACGACCAAGAATTTTAGCAGTGGTGAGGAAAAAGAATGAGCGAAGTAGCAGCAGACCGCAGTGCTGATGAGAAATTAGTAGAAATTCCAGCCGCATTCATCAAGCAGGTCGATGAAACCATTTCACATTACCCGGTTTCCAAACGCAGTGCTTCATTGCCTCTCCTTCACCTCTGGCAGGAGGAATTCGGTTGTAATTCCAGCTTCTCGGCAATCCAGTGAATCCCCTGATCTGATATATAACCGAATTCCTCCT
>JBCBYL010000036.1:0-20980 GCA_039815855.1 Verrucomicrobiota bacterium | reverse complement strand
TAAGAATGAAATAGAATATTTTGGGTACAAATTTTAATGGCAGGAGATTTAGTAAGATACGAGATATACGTTCCCTGCTATCTCCGGCCAGTATTTAAAAAGAAAATTAAAAAATATTGGCCATAAATCTGAGTACTTGTCACATGAAGAAACAATAAGTGGAAACTCCAGATCATGATTCGCGTTCACAATAATCTTACTAAATCTCCTGCCATTAAAATTTGTACCCAAAATATTCTATTTCATTCTTAAACCGCTTAGCAACAAATTCGGCCATTTCCTCGCTATAATAGTGTCGATAATGTTTGCGATGGGTTTTCCCTATCCTATTCAAATTCGCACCCTCATGATGAATGCCAAGTTTTGTTATAAGCTTGGCAAAATCTTCTTCTAAATTCTCATACTTCAAATAATAATCAATAGGACTCATATCGAAGGGATTAATTAATACTCCTAATGCTTTGTTCAGATACATTTTTCTATCTACGAGATATGTCTCCATGCCTGGCTGGTTTTGCACGAGTAATTTGAATGCAGATTCGTTAAACTCATCATTAGGCATGCCAGACTGTTTTTGCTTTTTCCAATGGTAATAAGAAATCATTCGTTCCCATGGGTTTCTAACCACACAAAATTTGAAGCAATTCTTATAAAAATTTGGATGCAAATTTTTACGGTACGCTCTCAAAGGAGTGTGTTGATCAGTTGTAAAGGAGCCTAAGATTTTCGATTCGAGAGCAGCCCTATTCTGCTCATATTCTTCTGATGTTTGAAATAGTGACTCGTCTGAATACTTATCCAAAGCTGCGGACATCGATTTTCCTGCACATTTTCTTATGTGTATAAATATAAAATTATTTCTGATAGAAAGCATGATTTGTTGAGTCCAATACAACGCAGTAATGAACTCTAGCCTGCAAATACTTGAGTTTTTCCAGAATTAAAACTGTTTCTTGTATCCACAATTAGTGGCAAGGAATCTTCTATCATATCGTAATCAAATGAGGTGTGATTTGTAGCCAGCAGACCCAAATCATAGCCTCTCAATTTTTTCCTGTTTAATCTAACACTGTGACATGGTTTTAAGTCAGGGTAGGCTGAATCTCCTCGAAAAAAGGGCACGTGGGGGTCATGGTAATCGACTTTTGCGCCGTAACTTTTTAATAGCTGCCAGAGTTTAAGTGCTGGTGACTCTCTCATGTCATTGACATCCTTTTTATAAGCTATCCCTAAAATGAGAACCTTAGCCCCTTTAAGGCTTTTTTTCTGATCGTTCAGTGCCTCCTGTACCTTGTTGATTACATAATACGGCATCAGAGAATTAATTTCACCTGCCAGTTCAATGAATTTTGTTGGCATGTCAAATTCACGCGCTTTCCAAGTCAGGTAAAACGGATCTATTGGGATGCAATGCCCTCCTAACCCGGGCCCAGGGTAAAACGGCATAAACCCGAAGGGCTTGGTGCTCGCTCCCTTGATGACTTCCCAGATATCAATACCCATGCGGTCAAAGACCATCTTCAGCTCGTTGACCATGGCGATATTCACGCTCCGAAAAATATTTTCTAGCAATTTTGCCGCTTCAGCAGCCTCCATGGTCGACATCGGCACAACTTGATCAAGCACCTGCTCATAGAGATCTACAGCGCGTTCTAGACTTTTCTTGTCGTAGCCACCCACCAGCCTTGGAATATTTTCTGTCTGAAAAGAAGTATTGGCCGGGTCTTCTCGTTCAGGACTATAAGCAAAGTAGACATCACTACCTGCCTTCCACCCTTTCTGTTCAAAGATAGGGATAATTACATCTCTGGTGGTTCCAGGATAGGTCGTCGACTCGAGGATTACTAAAACTCCTGGAGTTGCATGATTTGCTATAAGCTGAGCCGCTGAAACAACATAGCTCAGGTCAGGTTCTTTTTGCGCCGTCAACGGTGTGGGGACACAAATGAGAACTGCTGTCGCTTTCTTGAGTTGGCGAAAATCATTAGTAACGACTAGCTTTTTACTAGAGACCACCTCACGAACCTGATTGTGATCAATATAACGTATCGGGCTCTTACCTTCTTTTAGGATTTTAATCCTCTCTTCACTATTATCAAAGCCAATGACATTGACTCCTTTTCTAGCAAAAAGTAAGGACAAGGGGAGGCCGACATATCCAAGACCCATGATAGCGACTCTCTCCGGCTTTAATTTAGTAGCGTTCTTCATTAATCAAGTGCTTTCTTCAACGGGCTATACTAAATTCTAAGATATTCAGTATGCAATGGGTAAGTCAGATATTTTACGAGGCATTAAGTTCAGTCATCATAGCATTATTGGAGTTTTTCTAATTCATGTTTTTTATATCTTTGCAGATCCTCTTCTCTATTGGCATTTTCAGATCTTGATGAATGAGGAAACCGATCTTTGAAGTCGATTTGTTTTTTGCGTAGGAATTGGTCGGCTACCGGGGGGGCGGAGAATTATCTTCAGCGGCTTTCTGAGCGGATACCTTCTACTCAGTTTGAGATCTCCCTCATTTGTGAGTCATGGAATGGGGGAAATCATCCCTTCGCAGCCGTCCATCATATGCCTTCACGTGGGCCTCTCCCATTTGCCCAGGCGGCAAATCAGTTTCTCTCAGATCATCGCTTTGACTGCGTTTTTTCGCTCGAACGTGGGATCAAATCAGACATCTATCGAGCTGGCGATGGAGTACACCGCGCCTGGTTACAACATCGATCGAAAGGAAAGCCTCTCCAAGGCTGGTTCAGAAACCAATTCAATCAGAAAAATCACCACACTCTCGACCTCGAACGAACCACGTTTCACCCTCAGAACACGCAGCACATCATCGCTAACTCAGAAATGGTTCTTGATGATATCCATTCCTATTTCGATTTTCCTGAAGAACGGATTCATCTTATTCCCAACGGTGTTGATTACGAAAAGTTCAGCTCTGGTGATCGAAACGCCGGACGCCGGGAAATGGGTTGGGGCCCGGAGGATTTCGTCTGCCTGCTCGTGGGAGCTGGTACGGAAAGAAAGGGGCACGCTCTGGCACGGAAAGCAGTTGCCCGTCTGGGATCAAAGATGCGGCTGGCAATTATTGATTCTCCTCCGCCCTGCACTCTACCTGACCTCTATGCGGCAGCGGACCTTTTTTTCCTACCTACCCTCTACGACCCATTTGCCAATGTGACACTAGAAGCGATGGCCGCAGGACTTCCTGTGATCACGACTGAACAGAATGGGGCAAAGATGGTCATCCGATCAGGAGAAAATGGATTTATAATCAGACACGCCAGTGCCATCGATGATGCAACCGCTTACCTGATCGCTCTTTGTGATTCAGCGGTTCGGCAACGAATCGCTGCAGAAGGACAACAGTCTGCTGCGAAATGTGACATCCAAACTCATCTAAACAAGACCATCGACCTCATTGATCAGGCCTGCTCCAGCAACTAGATTCATCTGAATACGAGGCAGTTTGGTGCTCAATGCTCGACGCTCCTCATCTTCAGTTTACACTATCGCCTTACGACTTTTCCCCATGAGCGCTACTATTTGGATTTCTGAACTTCGAGTCGATTACGAGAGCGTTACCGCTGTCAACGGGCTGAATCTGGAAATCGGTCCTGGTGAAATCTATGGATTGGTTGGGCCCAATGGAGCCGGTAAGACGAGTACCTTCAATGTCCTCGCTACCCTCCTCGAACCCACGTACGGGGAAGTCCGCCTCTGCGGGTTCGATATTAAGGAGAAGCCGGAAGAGGCCCGTCGTCATTTCGGTCACATGCCAGACCTGGCCCCTGTCCCGACCGATTTACGTGTTTGGGAATTTCTTGATCTGTTTGCCGGAGCCTACGGCATTCCACTATCAGAAAGAAAGCAACGTATCGAAGAATGTCTCGAATTAGTCAGCCTCAAGGAAAAAGCGAAAGCATACTGCAAGACGCTTTCCAGGGGTATGACCCAGCGCGTCGTTTTTGCCAAGGTTCTTCTCCATCGCCCCCGTATCCTTCTTCTGGATGAGCCTGCCAGTGGAATGGATCCCCCTTCCAGAGTCGCCTTGCGAAATGTCTTACAGCACTTGGCGAAAAGTGGAGTCACGACATTGATCAGTTCACACATTCTCACTGAGTTAACCGGGTTCTGCACCAAGATTGGTATTTTTCATCAGGGGCAACTTCTCGATCAGGGAGCACCTAGAGAAATCATTCAACGTATGGGCAAACAAGAGGACGGGCGCACGATTTCGATTAGCTTGCTCGAGCAAAGCCCCACATTGATCACTTGGCTAATAGAAAGATCCCTCATTGAGAATCTAGAAGAGAGTAATCTCATCCTGACCTTTCGCTTCTATGGCTCCCCTGAAGAGCAAAGCGAGTTACTGCGTGAAATCGTGCGTCGGGAATTTCCTGTGCGGTCATTTCAGGAGCACGAAGCCAGTATTGAGGACATACTCATGGACCTCCACCAGAGGAGAAATGACGCATGAAGGTGCCGGAACATGTTCTCGATTTCCTTCGACTTCTGATGCTGTGGAGAAATCCGATTTTTATTCGTTATTACCGCTCTAAGCTACGCTGGAAAGGTCTGTTAGGTTGGGCGTCCGTCACCCTTCTTTTCTCAGCGTTTATCTTCTTTATCATTTACTATTCCTCACTTCGCACTTCCTCGGTGACCAGCCAGGAGGCCGCTTTAGCAACCATCCCCGCACTCCTGATCGTTCAGTGTCTGATCATGATGTGTAAGGGGTCTTTCAGTATTGCCGCCGGGATAACACGCGAAGGAATTGAAGGGGTTCTCGATTATCAGCGCCTGTCTCCCATGTCGCCATTGAATAAGATGATCGGCTACCTGTTTGGCCTGCCCGTTCTGGACTATGTGCTCTTTCTACTCACATTGCCCTTTATGATCTTCGCGATCTTGAAGGCGGAGTTGCCAGGTGCGATCGTCTTGAGGGTTTACAGTGTTTTTTTTACATCAGTCCTTGTTTACCATATGACCGCATTTATGGCCGGAATGGTCGTGAAGCGCCGCTTTCTCGTTGGCTTCCTCACTCAGGTGCTGATGTTTGTTCTCTACCTCATCCTGCCCGCCCTCTCTGAGTTAGGGTATGTTTTCTTTGAGCACCTCACGATACGTCCAACGTTCTTTGCAGAATTTCAGAATGAATTTAATGCGTGGGATTTTGATTTTGCAGATCCTAGCATCGCCTTCTTTCAACTAGAGATTCCTTGCCACTTGTTTTCTCTGGCGATCCAGATCCTCTTTTTCATCGTCTTCTCCACGATTGTTTATCGAAAATGGCGTAACGAAAATTCCCTGCTTCTCGATAAGCATAGTGCCGTCATCGCTGTTGGAGTGCTTTTTCTTGGTCTCATCGGGACCATGCTCCCTCAAATTGATTCCGGCAGAATCTTTCCCTCCTGGGGGCCACGCTACCTCCTCCAGCTCCCACCTGTAGATTTTGTGAAGCCATCAGAAGCCCTTCTCATTCTCGGTATGTTTGGAACACTCTCTCTGATCATTTCGGTGCTCACCTTAACCATGATTACTCCTAGCCGGGATGTGCAAATCAAGGGCCTGCGCCGGATGGTTAAGCTTCATCTCAAGCGGGTTCCCTGGAGCGAGGATGCCAGTAGCTCTATCTGGCATGCGATGGCAGTTTGCTTAATTATTTTCATAGGCTGGTGGCTCTTCGTCGAAGCTCTCTTCGCCTCACGTTGGTACCAGGGATATGAACTCTCTCCATACGCCTGGATCGGAGCTTTCCTCTCTGTGACGATTCCCGCCATCTGCTTTCAAATGTTTCTGGAAGCGAAGGGCCGGCACTGGCTCTTCATGGTTCTCCTCGGTGTCTGGCTGGTACCACTTCTTGGCGGCTCGCTGCTAGCGGTCGCTTCAGATAAGTACGCTAATGCAGCTACCTATATTATCGCACTGAGCGGCTTTGTTCTTCCTTTCTACAGTATGGAGGCCGGGCTGGCTCAGAGCCACTTCCTAACTGAGGCGCCTCAAGTGCGTCCCGCGTTCCTTATCGTACTCGCTCTCTATACAACCGCTGTTCCTATCCTTATCGTGGAGTGGCGCAAGCACCGGAAAGAACTCAAAGAACTCGTTAAACAATGAAAACCAATCTACTCTACACTCTCGTCGGCATTGTCCTCGGCATCTTCGGATTTGCTGTAGCCAGACAGCTTCAATTAGGAACCTTAGGCAGTGGAACCACGATAACTCCCAATCGCCTCGAACAATCCACAGACCTCGATCAACTTAAACGCCAGCTGGAACTCTCCCAAAACCGGGTCCGCAAACTCGAAACACTGATCGGTGCTGCCTCCATCGCTAATGACAAACTCAACCGAATCGACCGGAATGATAAAAATCCTAACCGGATCGAGAACCTTCAGGAACTCATTGATCAGGCCAAGCCTTTCATTCGTGCCCTCCTCGAACCGGAAATCGAAAAAGCACTCGCTAGCGGAGAATTTCAGGGAGTTGGCCAATTCATGCGCTTTGCAGATGAATTAGGGCTTTCTGATACTCAACGAGTTGCCCTCAATGATCAATTCAAAGCACTCTCCAGACAAAGGACCGAAGAATTTCTCGAGAAACTGCGTGATAACGAGACCTCCTTGTTTGGCTTAATGAAAGAAAGCTCCGAGTGGGAGAACAGTCTCTCACCAGACATTGATGCGATTTATCAGGAAAACCTGTCTCCAGAGCAATTCGCGCAATATGAGGAAAAGCGTCTGGTCGAACAGACCCAACGTGTTGCCGATAAGGCCGATGCCCAACTCGATATGCTCAATAATAGTATCAAGGATTTGAGTAGTTCCCAACAGGATCAAATCTACAGCATCATGGCCCGACGCTCTCCGTATTATAAAGAAGAAATGGAAATCCAAACGGAATCCGGACCTTCTCCAAACCAATCCCCGATCGAATCAGCAGAGGCCATGAACACCGAAATCGAAAATGTCATTCTACCTCACCAGCGGGACGCATGGATTCAATACAAGCGCCGTCAGGACCTGCTCTCTGGAATTACGGGTTGGGCGAACTAGACGCTTCGCTAGACCTTCATCAGGTCGGCTTCTTTTTTCTCCAGCAGGTCATCGACGCGTTTGACAAATTGATCCGTCAACTTCTGGACTTCTTTCTCTCCTTGAGAAACATCATCCTCGGTCAAGTCACCGTCTTTGCCCTCTTTCTTGAGCTGGTCCATCGCATCTCTTCGGTTATGCCGGATTGCAATTCGGCCTTCCTCGGCGATTTTCTTAACGACCTTGGTTAATTCCACACGGCGCTCTTCTGAGAGTTCGGGGATTGGCATCCGGATCAGCTTTCCGTCGACCTGAGGAGAAATTCCTAGATTAGAGGTTTCTATCGCTTTTTTGATTGGGTCCACGTTGGAGTCATCCCAGGGCTGAATGAGAATCATCCGCGGCTCGGGCGTCGTAATTCCAGCCAGCTCTTTCAATGTCATGCTCGTTCCATAACAGTCGATACGGAGTCCATCCACAAGTTGAGGTGAAGCTTTACCAGTTCTGACCTGAGAGAACTCAGTCTCTACCCGATGCAGGCTTTTTTCCATTTTATCTTCGGTATCCAATAATATCTCGTCGACTGGCATAACTTATCTCCTCAATTCCTTAACAGTTATTCTCTAACAATGGTTCCTACGGATTCACCACAAGCAACCCGCTTTAAGTTACCTTTACGAAACACATCAAACACGATGATAGGGACTTCATTTTCCATGCAAAGGCTGAATGCAGTCGAATCCATCACCTTCAGTCGTTTCCGTAAGGCCTCCGAATAAGTCAATTCAGTATAGCGCTTCGCATCTTTGAACTGCTTGGGATCTTTATCATAGACTCCATCGACTTTGGTGGCTTTCAGTATGACATCCGCATTAATTTCACTGGCGCGTAAAGCTGCGGCGGTGTCCGTGGAAAAATAGGGGTTACCGGTTCCCGCCACAAAAATCACCACTCGCCCTTTTTCAAAGTGACGGACGGCTCGTCGCCGGATGAAAGGTTCGGCAACCGCTTTAATTTCCAGTGCCGTTTGTACCCTCGTCAAAACCCCGATCGATTCGAGAGAGTCTTGTAGAGCAAGACCATTAATCACGGTCGCCAGCATGCCCATGTAATCGGCCGTGGTGCGATCCATTCCTTCATGTTGTTTCGTCAGGCCGCGCCAGATATTGCCGCCGCCAATGACCAGGGCCACCTCCACCCCCATGTCACTAATTTCCTTAACCTGCTTGGCAATGTCACGGGTTACCTTGGAATCGATCGGCTCGGTACCGTCAGTTAGAACTTCTCCACTCAACTTGAGAACAATCCGCTTAAATTTAGGGGTTTTCTTCCTCGTCTTCTTGGTCGCGGTTTTTCTAGGCATACCTCAATATCTGGAAGCTCTGTGATCAGGTCAACGTGAAAAACAACATCACGTCATAACGAAATTGCTCACTTGGCGGATTTGATCGGCGTGGTTACTCTATTGACCCTGTGGAAACCATTATCATCATCCTCCTTTGTCTCACCATCTTTTCGGTTTTCATTCTCTTTATCCTCATGAATCAGCTCAAAGGTGGGATAGAGATTCAACAACGTCAGAGCTCCGTAGAACTCAGGGAATCCATCCAAAAATCGCTATCCGATCAGAAAGTCGACCAGAGAGATCATCAGGCTCAAGCGTTCGAGGCCCTGCGCAAAGGAATGGGAGATTCTTTGACCAATCAGTCTCTTCTTCTCGAAAAGCGTTTTGAGTCCCTACAGCAACAAACTGATAAACGGCTCGACGAAATCAGAGTCAATGTCGAGAAGCGGCTCCAGACCAGTTTCGAGCAAAACTTCGGTGCCTTTAAAGAAATGAACCATTCCCTCCGTCATCTGAAGTCCAGCGCCGACCAGATGCTTAAGGTGAGCGAACAGGTCAGTGAACTCAATCACATTCTCGCCTCTCCTAAGCTTCAGGGCAACTTCGGAGAAGCCGCTCTCCAAGACCTCTTAAGTGATATTCTCCCTCAAAGTGCTTTCGAATGGCAGCCACGCCTGGCCGAGGGTTGCCAACCGGACGCCTGCATTAAGATCAAAGATCTACGCCTCTGCATTGATGCAAAATTCCCTAAAGATAAAATAGCCGCCCTTCTAGACGAGGCGCAGGGAGACGAGGAGCGACAACAGGCCCTCAAGGAACTGAGCGCCACCATTCGCTCCATGGCATCAGACATCGCCAGAAAATATGTTCGGCCGGAGATCGGAACGGCCGATCAGGCCTTCCTCTTTGTCCCGAGTGAAAAACTCTATTATGAAATCCTGAAACTTCAGGACATTGTCGATCACTGTCGAAAGCTTAAGGTCTCCATCGTCTCCCCGAATACACTAGGCGCCACCCTCTACGCTGTCGCCCTCGCCTTCCGCGGCTATGAGATGCAGGAAAATGCCCGCTCCCTCGTAAAATCGATTCAACAAATGGATAAACACTTCCGCAACTTCCAATCCGACTTTGAGAATATCGGCAAACGGATCGAGCAGGCTCAAAATGACTACACGAAAGCCGGACGCGATCTGGAACGCTTTGACCGCACCATGACAAAACTCCGTGACGGAGAAGATCAACTCGGGTTAGATACCCCTCATTCATGAAAAAAGCCCCAGCCAAAAAAACCGCGTATGCTAAATCCGGTGTCGATATCGATCTAAGTAACTCCATTAAATCGGGCCTAGGCGCACGCCTAAAATCGACACGCCGCCCAGAAGTCTTAAGCTCAATTGGTGGATTTGGTGGCCTCTTCGACGCGAAGTTCTCCGGATATAAACATCCTGTTTTAGTCACCAGTATCGATGGCGTTGGCACAAAGCTGAAGGTGGCTTCCATGATGAATCAACACGAATCCATTGGCGAAGACCTCGTCAACCACTGTGTCGATGATATCGCCGTCCTCGGGGCCGAGCCGCTCTTCTTCCTCGATTACGTTGGCACCTCGAAGCTGGACACGTCCCGTTTTCACCAAATCTTAAAGGGGCTCACCAGGGCTTGTAAGCAGGCGAACTGTGCACTCATTGGTGGCGAAACCGCTCAGATGCCGGGAATCTACCATGGTGATGATTACGATCTGGTTGGAACCATTGTCGGCGTTGTCGATAAAACGAAGATCATCGATGGGAAAACAATCAAACCGGGTGATGTCGTCGTCGGCTTCCCCTCTTCTGGCCTCCACACCAATGGCTTCTCACTCGCTCGGGAAATTTTGTTTAAGAAATTACGCATGAGAATCCAGGATGCCATGCCGGGAACGAAGAAAACACTCGGAGATGCACTTCTGGCCCCACACATAAACTACCAGCTCATGCTCAAAGAACTGGCTGCCAAAGTCAAAATCAAGGGCTTGGCTCATATCACTGGCGGAGGATTTATCGACAATATCCCCAGGGTTCTGCCGAAAGGCGTAGGCGTAGAAATTCAGTTGGGAGCATGGAAACGCCCCCCCATTTTCGATCTTCTCGAATCTAAGGGAAAAGTCTCAACCAATGAACTCTATCAAGTCTTCAATATGGGCATAGGAATGGTGGCAATCGTCGCCGCCAAAGACGCACCCAAAGTCCTCGACCATACCAAAGCCTGGGTCATCGGCTCCGTCACCAAGGGCAGCCAAAAAGTGAAACTGGTTTCTTAATTAACCACAGAGGGCACGGAGATGTCAGTTAAATTAACCGAAAAGATCATTGGCTCAGCTATAGAGGTTCATAAGGAGCTAGGCCCCGGCTTGCTGGAATCTATCTATGAAGAGTGCTTAACTGAACTTTTACAAGACCAGCGGCTTACCACCTGTCGACAAATAGAAATTCCCATTCGATTCCGTGACAAAATACTCAGCCAAAAATATCGAGCAGATTTAGTTGTTAACCGACAGGTGCCTGTGGAGATTAAATCCTTTTCTGAGCTTTCTCCAATACTTGAGGCGCTGGTTTTGACCTACCTTAAACTGAGTAGACTAACGCTTGGGTTATCAATAAATTTTAATGTCCCCCTGTTAAAACCAGGAATCAAACGATTCACAACTCAACCAACAACTAAAACAAACTCTGTGTCCTCCGTGTCTCTGTGGTAAAACACTGCCCATGAAAAACGCACTCCTCTCCGTATCCGATAAAACCGGTATTGTCGAATTCGCTGAATTCCTCGCAACCCGTCAGGTCAACCTTCTTTCCACTGGAGGAACGGCTAAGCTCCTTCGCGAAGCAGGCCTCACCGTCACCGATGTCTCAGACTACACCGGCTTTCCTGAAATGATGGACGGACGCGTTAAGACCCTTCACCCCAAAGTCCACGGCGGCCTCCTTCATCTCAGAGATAATCAGGAGCACGTGGCCCAGGCAGAAGAACACGGTATCGAGCCAATCGACATCGTTGTCGTAAACCTCTACCCCTTTGAAGAAACTCTGAAAAAAGAAGGAGTCTCTCATCACGACCTCATCGAAAACATCGATATCGGTGGCCCCAGCATGCTTCGCAGTGCTGCAAAAAATTATCAGAGTGTCACCGTCATCGTCGACCCTTCAGACTATCTCACCGTCCAGAGTGAATTAGAATCTGCTGGCCAAACCTCATCAGAAACCAGAGAAGATTTAGCAGCCAAAGTATTTCGTCATACGTCTCACTATGACCACCTCATTGCCGGCTACCTGACCACAAAGAATGCAGGAGACGAACCTGTCATGCCAGATGCGGCAGGAATGATTCACCGGCGCCACCAGAATTTACGCTATGGGGAAAACCCTCATCAGGCCGCGGCTCTCTATGGCCCTTTTGCGGATTCGTTTGAACAACTCCATGGCAAAGCACTTTCCTATAATAATATCATTGATATCTCAGCGGCCGTTTCCCTCATTTCTGAATTTCAGAATTCGAATCATCCACCTGCTCTAGCGATCCTCAAGCATACTAACCCATGCGGTCTCGGGACGGGTGCAAATCTAAAGGAAGCTTGGGAGCGTGCCTTTGCCACGGACAAGCAGGCCCCCTTTGGTGGCATTATCGTTGTCAACCAGCAGCTCGATTTACCCGTAGCAGAATCCATCGCAGAAATTTTTAGCGAAGTGATCATTGCCCCTTCCTTTGCCCCTGATGCCCGCGCATTGCTTGAGAAGAAAAAGAATCTCCGGCTCATGATCAACCGTCATGAAAACACCACTCCTCAGTATGACTTTAAATCCGTGCTCGGAGGTATGCTCATTCAAGAATCGGACACCACTCTCACCCCGATAGAGAATTGGAAAGTCGTCACCGATCGGCAGCCTACTGATGCTGAAAAAACCGCAATGCAGTTTGGCTGGCGCGTGGTCAAACACGTGAAATCGAATGCCATCGTTTACTGTGGGGCTGACCGCACGCTCGGTATCGGAGCCGGACAAATGTCCCGTGTCGATTCATCGCGCATTGCCGTCTGGAAAGCAGGAGAGGCAGGCCTCAACTTAACAGATTCAGTCATCTGTTCAGATGCCTTTTTCCCCTTTGCGGATGGGATCGAAGCTGCGGCTCAGGCCGGAGCGACCGCTGCCATCCAGCCTGGTGGAAGCGTGCGAGATGAGGAAGTCATTGCTGCCGCCAACAAAGCCGGCATGGCCATGGTTTTCACTGGTGTTCGCCATTTTAGGCATTAGGCCTAAGCTACCTTATCTATGAACCTGCTCGCTGCCATGAACGAATACCATGATGGTATGATCACCCTCTGTCTGGCGGTTGGTTCAGGATTTCTTCTCACTACCATCTCACGGAAGCTGGAACTTCCCACCATCGTTCTCCTCCTCATTGGTGGATTCGTTTTAGGACCAGAGTGTATAGGCCTCATTGAACCCGATAGCTTAGGTGACTTTTTCACCGTCATCGTCTCCCTCGCCATCGGTGTCATTTTATATGAAGGAGGGCTCACTCTAAACCTTCGCGAGTTCAATAACTCCTCAACCATGATCCAACGACTCCTCACCATTGGAGTCATCCTGACCTGGCTAGGTTCCTCTACTCTGATCTGGGTGATTTTTGATTTAAATATCTCCTATTCACTCCTCGCTGGCAGCTTGGTCATTGTCACGGGGCCAACTGTCATCGTTCCGCTTCTAAAACGTATTCAGGCGACTCCTAAGGTTTCCAGCATCCTCCATTGGGAAGGGGTTCTCATCGACGCCATTGGTGTTTTTGTCGCTTTGCTCTGTTTTGAGTGGGTCATCGGAGGCGCGGGCGGCCAGGCCATTGCTAATTTTGGATTGAGAGTCATGGCTGGATTAACCATCGGCGGCGGCGGCGGCTGGATCATTCAAGCCACGATTAAGCGTCGCTGGATCCCGGAAAACCTTATTAACGGATACGTCCTCGCTGGTGGAATTTTGATCTTTGGCCTCACAGAAATTTTTCTAGCTGAAGCAGGTCTTCTCGGGGTGACGGTGGCAGGCTTGGTCATAGGTTGGAAGCAACCAGTTGAAATCAAAGAAATCCGCGCGTTCAAAGCAGAGATTACCGACCTCCTCATCGGAATGCTCTTTATCCTCCTCGTCTCACGCCTCGAGATCCAACAGTTCATCGATTTTGGCTGGAAAGGCGCTCTGCTCGTTAGTCTGGTCATGTTACTGGTTCGACCCCTCACCGTGGTCGTCTGCTCTTGGAGCACAGACCTGACCGTAAAAGAAAAAGTATTTCTTTCGTGGGTGGCGCCGAGAGGTGTCGTCGCTGCTTCCATGGCCTCTCTTTTTGCCATCAGCCTCTCGTCTGCCGGGGATGCGAAATCAGCCAGCTTTATTGAAACCTTCACCTACTCCGTCATTTGCGGAACTGTTTTGATTCAGGGATTCTCTGCTGGTGCGGTTGCTAGATTGCTTGGCCTCCGCCGCCCGGAACCTGTTAACTGGCTCATCGTGGGTGCAAATATTTTCGGGCGCAGAATTGCGAGAATTATTCAATCGGAAACCGATAGCGATGTCATTCTCATCGACTCCAACGCCCGCAATATTGCTAAGGCCAATGAAGAGGGGTTTGATGCCTATCACGAGGACGCACTCGATGCGGATGCCCTTGTCGAAAGAGATTCTTTTCAAAGCATTGGGCATGTCCTCGCCCTCACGGACAACATCGAATTAAATCAGCTCTTAACCAAACAATGGGCTTCTCATGTAGGTCGATACCGAACTTTCTTCTGGCGCCCCTATGCCCCCGCGAATGCAAATAAACCCGGATTGGGTGGCGCTCCCACCTCTACCACCATGGATCATGAAGGTTCTGTTTTCGGAAATGTAGCCCGCCCTTCTATCGTAAGCGGTGAACTCGAGCGGAATGAGTCCATCCTCGAAGTAATCGAAATTCCGGATTTCGATTCTGATCATCCCCCGGCCGTGCCTGGACATCCCCTCATGGTTGTGAATGGACAGAATTTACAGACTTTATCCGCGGATAATGACGTCAAAGACCATTTGCAGAAGGGAGCCCGTGTCCTCACCCTCCATCGCTCCTCGGGATTTCTTCGGAGAGCCTTGGAAGGTGGAGCGTTCGCTCAAATTGAGCCATTCGATCTCGAATCACTCTACCGTTCACTGATTGAAAGAGCCGCCATGCTCGTTCCTAAAATGCCTATTAAACAAACGCTTGAAGATCTCTATGAGCAACAAAAAGCCTTTCCCGCATTCTTAGGTCAGGGCATCGCTGTGCCACACGTCTATTCCAGCAGTATCGAAGAACGTATTTGTATCTTTGCCAAGCTGGTAAAACCGCTTCCTTTCCTGGGGCAGGATGACCAGATCAGGCTCGTTTTCTTTATGATCAGTCCTACCGGAGATGCAGAAGGCCACCTCTCCACCTTGGCCGAAATCGCGCGAATTTGTCAGGAACAGGATAATGTCGCTGGCTTAGAAAGTTCAGAGACGCTTAACGACGTCCTCAAAATAGTCTAGGATATCTACTCATTTTCACCTGCTCGCATAGAGAAATTGAAGATGCAGACTTGACCGAAATCGCCTCCTTCGAGAATGTAATGCCGTGCCGGATTTTAGCGAGATTAGGCGTGGCTTTGGAACCGTATTTGCGGACCGGTACTGGCTGCCTAAAATCATGCTGGGGGGATTTCTGCTCATTAACCCCTTCCTGGTCGCTTTCGCTCCGACTTACTTCACTGGCCTCATCGATCCTGACCTGTCTATCGGCTGGGTCACAACCGTTTTCCCTTACATCCTAATCTTTAACGTGCTCAGTTTTTGGTTCCCTCTCGGCTTCACTTATGAAGTACTTCGTCGCGCTCGTTCGGGAAATAAAGCACAGCTTCCGGATTGGTCATTTTCATTACTCGGGCGATATGCCCGTGAGGGCTCAGTCAAACTCTTCATTAGCCTCTTCACCCTGATCTTACCGGTGTTGATCTGGGTAGGGCTCTGTGCTGGGATTTTTCACTTCGCGCTCGGACTACCACTCAGTATGCTCAGCTTAATGATCCACCCGATTTTTCTATTCACGATTCCATTCTGTGCCATTGGCTGCTGCCGCTGGCTTGATGGTGAATCGGTCTGGAAGTCGGCGTTTGACTATCCAACCTCACTTTCCATTTTCGGACGTCGTTGGAAGGAATTCTTGATCGCATCCGCTTTTCTGACCGGAGTGAACCAAGTAACGACTTCTTTGTTCTACACTATTCCTTTTGCTGCTGTTTTTGGACTCTGTTTGGTCGATACCTGGTTCGGTCCCATCTACGCTTCCGCCGTAGATGCACAACACCCCGCTTCATACGAAGAGGAAGCTAAACTCGATCAACCGGCAACGCCTTCTGAAGTTAACTCCTCTTAAGCAAGTGGTCATATCATGACTTCGAGATGGGGTAAACGCCTGAGAAATTCTCGGGACCTATTTCGCAAGAGATGGTTTCGTGCGCTCCTCATCTTAGCTTCTATACCGCTCATCGTAAGTATCCTTCTCGTCGCCTATTACACCGTCTGGGCCATCCAGTTCGATTTTGAGCGAGTGACCCGCATGCCACAAACTTCGTTCGTCTATGATCGAAACGGCTATGTCATCCAAAGGCTTTACGATGAACACCGCATCGTTGTCTCTAGCGACGACATTCCAGATGTACTCCGTGACGCCATCTTATCTAAGGAAGACTCCCGCTTCTACTATCACCCCGGCTTTGATCCCATTGCCATTGCCCGCTCCGTCATCATTAACTTAGCTTCAGGTGAAATTGCAACTGGAGCGAGCACCATCACTCAGCAATTAGCGCGCAATTCAGCAGGGATGTTTGAACAAACCTTGGACCGCAAACTCAAAGAAATCTTCCTCGCCATCCGGATTGAAGGCGCTCTAAGTAAGGAAGAGATTCTCGTCCATTACTTTAACCGAATTTATTTTGGCGGAAACGTGAATGGTATCGGCGCTGCTGCCGATGCTTATTTTGGGAAACCCCCTCGTGAATTGACCCTTTCGGAAGCCGCTATGCTCGTCGGGATTATCGCCGCACCGAATACCTTCACTCCCTGGAAAAATCCAGAAAAGGCGAAAGAAGTGCGCGCCTTCACCCTCGATCGCATGCTTGACCAGGGGTATATCTCGGATCAACAGGCTACTGCGGCTAAAGAACAGCCACTCACTCTAAGACCGCTTGTCGATCTCCCCGGCACATACCTCATTTCCATTATCCGGGATTTTATGCCGGAATTTGTTGATGATGAACTGCTCTTTCAGGGCGGACTTCACATTTACACCACCATTGATCTCGCCTTCCAGAAATCAGCCTCTCAACAGCTTCAGCAGAGTCTTGAAAAAATAGAAGCCATGCCCGGATATCGGAATACCACCAGAAAACAATATCTCCAGATTAGACAGAATTCGACTCTACCTCCTTCTTATCTTCAGGGTGCTTTCGTCGCGATTTCAAACGAGGACGGTGGCATCCTCAGCATGGTTGGTGGGCGCCACTTCGAAGAAAGTCGATTCAACCGTGCCGCCTATGGCCGCCGGCAAATCGGATCCACCATCAAACCTTTTGTCTATGCTCATGGATTTAATGTTCTCAATTTCACTGCGTTCACAGAGATTGATCATTCCCCTTTCGATCTGAAACTTGCTTCTGAAAATACGCCTTATGTTGGGGATGATCCGGAGTGGATCAGTCTGAAATCCGCTCTCATTCGAAGTGATAACTATGCTGCGATGCGAGCTGGCCTCGCTTCCGGAATTGAATCGTTTACCTACTTTATGTCGAACTTAGTCGATTCACCGATTCAGCCTTATCCCTCCTCCATTTTGGGAGCTTGTGAATTAACTCCGCTTGAGCTCGCCAGTGCTTACACCATCTTCCCAAATTATGGGGTTCAACTGGAACCCTATCTCATTCAAAAAATTGAAACCCAGGATCAAATCCTCCTCTATCAACACATTGATGAACGGAAACGGGCTCTCTCCTCTTTGATTGCCTTTCAAATGCATGATATCCTTGCTGGAGTCATTGAGCAGGGCACAGCTTCGCGGTTACGCTCAGATTTTGCCATCAAAACTCCTCTGGGAGGCAAAACAGGCACCACCAATAATTATAAAGACAGTTGGTTTGCCGGTTATTCCAGCGAAATCACAGCCGTCGTTTGGGTCGGACTGGACAAGCCCACCCAAATCCACCCTTCCGGCTATTCCAGCAAGATCGCTGTACCCGTCTGGGGTAGCATCATGAAGCCGGCCCTGGAAGCCTACCCCTCTTCCCCCTTCCTTCCACCACCAGGAGTTCGAAAGGTTCAGCAGAAAAAAGAAGAGTCTTTTCTCTGGATCTTTAAATCCACCAAAGTGGAGGGGCCGGCGGAATATATTCGAGATGATCAGCGCGCCGGAGCACTGGTCCGGCTTGAGGCGGATACCGTTCCTACAGACAGCTTTGCCCCGGAAGACCCTTCAATCGTAAAACGTGTTTGGAATTGGATTTGGAAAAAGAAACCCCAAGACCAGTTTGAGGACTTTGGCGAGGAAGAGCCCAACGCTATTATCCACGATACCATCGAAACCCACGCTCCTTCCGCCACCCCCGTAGAATAATGTTACACCTGTAACATTATTCTTTGATGGAATAATTCAAGAGATGAGCTATCACCCCTACATGAAGCAGACGATTTTATTTCTTTTTACCGTAGCCGTTCTCGCTCGCATCACGACAGCAGCTGAATCTCCCGAATCACTCATTGAAAAAGCGGTTCAAGCCATGGGAGGTAAGGATGCCTTCTATGCGAAAGGGAGTGTTGAATACGAATACACTTACCGGAAAGAGGAACTGGGCAAAGAAGATATCTCAACAGAAAGATACGTATTTGACGGAGAGAAGTCCTGGGCGCATTACACCAAGCGTGAGTTACTATTCCCTGAAGTCGAAGGCAGCATGATTCAAGGCTACAACGGGTCCCAAAGCTGGGTCACCTTAGATGGCCAGCTAAGCAGTCAAGAAGACCTTCTCAAGCGGACCGACTTTATGCGTAAAACCAATTACTACTGGTTTGCCATGATGTTCAAACTTCAGGATTCAGGCGGGGTTTTAACGATGGAAGAGCCTCAGGAAATCAATGGAATCAACTATCACCGTGTGCGCCTTACCTTTGAAGACGGAGTTGGTGATGTGAAGGATATCTACGTTCTCTACATTCATCCCGAAACCTATCTCATCGACCAATTCCTCTTTACCATCTTGGACTTTGGCCTCACAGATCCCTTCCTCATGGAAGTCGAGTATACCGAGCATGAGGGAATTCAACTCTCGACCACTCGCCGCTACATCCCCTCTAACTGGGATGCAGAGATCAAAGGCGAGCACTGGGTCTATGAAATTTCCAAGAAGATCCAGTTTGGAAAAGAGTTGCCCGCCTCACTCTTCGAGAAGCCCTAAAATACTCTGATTTCGCTGATTTCGCTTTTAAGCGTATTCTTCTTCCTGGACAGGTGCGGGCAGGGATTCAATCACTGCTTTCCACACTGAGGAGTCAGGCTGCTGCACTGGCTGTGACTCGCTGAGCTCTAAGACACTTTTCCCGTCTCGGTTCAAGACCTCGATCACCGTGACAGGTTTTTTCGCTTTTGCTTTCTGCACCATCCAAATGGAGTCCACTGCTTTCATATCGATATGAAGATTGAAATGGGGATCCAAAACATTCAGCCAATCTCCAAACTCGGTAACTTGCTTGATCTGTCCTTTGTAGTTCTGAGTCGTTCCCGAACTACAGACTGTGGCCTCAATGGATAAAGATTCCTGAACAGAATGGTTGAGGAATTGTCCGAGCGCATCCTTACTCAAACGCTTTGCATAAGCATCCCCCCCAAGACGGATCGCCTCTAATGAACTCAATCCTAGATGGTCGATCATGGGCTGAAAATCATCGCTCGTAGTGAGAGTGTCCCAGGTAGCACACAGTGCGTCTCGACTTACTTCACGTTGATCGATGTCATCTGGCACGATTTCCTCAAGTCTTTCGACTTCTACAATCGGCGACTGTTTCTCCGCTGCATAGCGGCTCACCCAATCGTTCCAGCTCTGAAAATTCGTCTGATCGGTCGTAAATACCTTATGCACCGCTCTACCTCTTTGATCAAAAAATTCCAGATTTCGCATGCCATTTTTTTCGACAGCAAACCCGTAGGACCATTGAGTTAGATCGTAATGCATCATAAATGAATCAGCCGCGAGCAGTGCATGGCCACCATAAAACCTCGCCTGTGGGTAGTTCCCCACCAACTCATGGATGCAAGTGGTGTTACGAACTACGAGTAAAACCTGACCCAGTGCATGGAGATCATGTAATTGCATTTCTCTATCGGTATTCAGTCGGATTACAGGACCCTCACCTGTATAGGCTGCGGTTAATTCCGCCTCAGTCACCTTCAGGGCGGCAGCTAGTTTAATCGGGGTGATTTTGGGTTGTGACTCTTTGAGCCTCTCCGCTTCTTCTCTAATTTTTTTAGGTCTCATGAACTTGATTGATCAGGTGTTTCGCTATCTGATGCGCTGCCTGTGGGGTCGCTAATTTTTGAATATGGTTCAGGTATTCCTCATAGAGCTTACCGTCATCGTCGAACAGCTTATCCAGGCATGAGATGATCGATTCTGCAGATGGGGTATAAGCTCCTGCTCTATTTTTTTCTAAGAGCAGATAATTTCCTTCCTCCTGACCGGGGACAATGTGAGTGACCAGCATCGGAGTATGCGCAGCAATCGCCTCCTGCGTCGTTGCTCCCCCGGCTTTACTAATGACAACATGATGGTCCATCATCAGTTGAGGAATTTGATCTGTCCAACCTAAGAGCGTCATCCGACCTGTTTCGATATCCGCAGCAAATTCTTCTTTCATTTCGGCATTCAAGCGCCGGTTTTTTCCCACCGTCACAGTCAACTGATAGTCTGTCTTTTTAAGGATATGTCGTGCCACTGCCAGGCTATCAATGCCAGTTGAATTCACCACGTAAAGAATCCGGGGCTGATCACCTCGCTTATACTGAATCCCTCCACCATGAGCCATCTGGTCGAATTCGAGGCTGACTGGAAACCCGAGGTCAAAAAGATCCTCTGAATGAACCCCCTTACGTTCCAGATTCTCCTTCGTTGCAGAATTGGTGACATACCAGGAATCACTGTACGTACCGTACCAGACCCGGTTAATCGTCAAGGAATCGGTAATCACTGTGGCTTGATGGAAAGGCTTTTTCTCGTGGTCAGGGTACAAGGTATTTAAGGAATAGTTGTACAGCATATGAGTGGAGCAGATAACATCCGGTTTGTACTCCTTGATAAACGGACCGAGTCCTCCGCGTAGCACTTTCAAGTCACCAATTTCATTACAAAACCACTGACTGTGATCATAGAGCGTGTAGATAATCTTCCAGAGCCAGGGGAAATTAATAATGAAATTGGTGACTTGAAAGTGCTACGCGGAGGACTCGGTCCGTTTATCAAGGAGTACAAACCGGATGTTATCTGCTC
>JBCBYL010000043.1:0-18740 GCA_039815855.1 Verrucomicrobiota bacterium | reverse complement strand
TTATACAGTGGATTTAAAACGATTGTTTTGTGAAAAATGGAAAACTAGCACCGGTCATGATGCTCAGATTGCCAAAGGCCAAACGAAGTTATTCACATCAGAGCATAATTTTGAATACATAGCAGACGTTGCTCTAGCCAAGGCAATCATTTCCTATCCACTGTATAATGCTCTGCACGCTTACAAAAGTGTCGCGGAAGATTTAGTCCAGAAACATAAAATACCTAATTACAAGGATGAGTTTAAAGATAGACGCACTAGTGCCCCAGGGTCATGGGGAGCTTGGGAGGGGGCAATAGACCAGGAGGCCAGCTTCTCTGACGAAGATAAATCTCGGTTAAAGGAATTTCTTTGTGATTCTGAAGCCGCTGGCGGCATTAAGGGAATTGCACGGGGAGACTTTGCCTCACCCGCGATAACGAAATCTATTGGTCACAGAATCGATAGGTTTGGTATTGCTGAAGAAATTGCCGCAGTTGTCAACCAAGACATATATGATAGGACGGTAAGCGCTTTAACCAGAACGCCGGGATCAAATTCTAGTGTAGATCCAAATTCACTAGTGCCCTTCGAGAAATTGCTACCTGTTTTTAGTTCGGCATGTGATTCGACAGGCCTAATTTCAACATCAATGGATCCTGAGCCCTAAGTGATAATCAAAGTATATACAGCTACGGCCTGCAAGCCCTTTGTCATCCTCACCGGCAACAGTGGAACAGGGAAGACGAAGGTCGCAGAGTTGCTGGCGCACCATTTGCGGGGCAAGGATTCGGACGGCTATGAGCTGGTAGCGGTCGGAGCGGACTGGACGGACAACCGGAATGTCCTCGGTTTCGTAAACAATCTGAAAGAGAATGACGGATATCCGGTTTATCATACGACAAGAATTCTCGACCTTTTACTAAGAGCAAAAGACGATCCTTCATATCCCTATTTCCTGATTCTTGACGAGATGAATCTCTCACACGTGGAACGTTACTTCTCCGATTTTCTCTCTGTTATGGAATCGAAGGCCGGAGTGTTCCATCTCCATTCCGAGGGGGATGAAAACGGAACTCTTCCTGCCGCCGGAAATGCAAAAAAACGGGTTCCAAAAAACCTATTGTTTCCCGGAAATGTCTTCGTCATCGGGACGGTGAACATAGATGAAACCACTTACATGTTCAGTCCCAAAGTTCTGGACCGGGCCAATGTGATCGAATTCCGGATGAATCCCGATGCTGTGGATCAGTATCTCGACAGCGGAAGCGGTATCTCGGATATAGCCGAGGCGGACGCGTCCTATGCGCGGACATTTCTGGATCTCTCGCTCAAGGCAAGAGGGGACGAGTTGGAAGAAATCCCTGAAGGTCAAATTGCGGAGGTCAACAAGGCGATCAGGGCAGCATTTGATATTACGGCAAAATTCAAGATGGAGTTCGGATTCCGGACCATGAACGAGATCCGGCGCTACTTCCGCGTGGATTACGCGTTGAGCGCCGACAAGTCCTTATGGCGTTGGGAGACGGTTTTTGACATCCAGCTCCTTCAGAAAATTCTACCCAAGCTCCATGGATCCAAACGCAGGATCGAGCCTCTCCTCATCGAATTAGCTGTCTTTAGCGGTAAGAAAGGGCTGAAACCGGATGATTACAGGAAGGCGGACATGCCCGATGACACGGATGCGAAATACCCTAAAGGTTACTGCAAGATTCGCGAAATGATAGAGGTTGTCCGGCGGGACCAGTTTGTCAGCTTTATCCAGTAGGAGCTATGGCAGACCAGTTACTCGATGCCATCGAGATCCCGGTTTCGGGAGATATCACGTTACTTCTCTGGGGTGAGGACGCGTTGCCCCCCGATGATCTTCAGGATGGCTGCAGGCCGGTCTCAAAGGAGCGAAGCAGGCCCCCGATCCTCTATAATCCAGATAATCATGACTTGGCAAGGCAGCGGCTCATTCTCTTTGAAAGCACCTCCTACCTCTGGGAGCTGAAAAGTCCGGATGCCTGCGACTTCCATTTGCCGGTGACCAGCACGCTGGATAAGCCCGGCCGTAAGGCGGAATGGAAGCCGGAAATCAGGAAAGACCGCCCCCCCCGTGGCCGCTTCAGTGTGGTCAACTACCTGGGCACCGCTGAGATCCGAGTTGGCGACTATGAGCCGATACGCTTCGAGGTGCAAAGCCGGAAATTCGATTTCCATGGGGAATATGAGGCTATGGTCGGCGAGATTGCCGATGAGTGTCAGCAGTTGCTGCTGGAGTGGGACAGTCCGACCAGCTTTAACATCGAAACCGATCCGGAAAGAGAGAAGCAGTTGCTTCTTGAGCAGTTTCTTTTTATCCGGCATGTGCTGGGTTCCGATAAGCTTGACCTCTATCTGGAGGAGATCAGCCGGCGACCGCATAATCAACTGGTTTCCGAGGAGGAGTGGAAGCCGGCTGCCTTAGCCCGAAGTCCCCGATTTTACGGAAACCCGCTCCGCTACGGTCGTGACTGGCAGAAGGTCGAATCGTCCGGGGTTTTTAATATCCGTGGCTCATCCCCTTCGGAACTGCTGCATGAGCGCCGTTATGAAACTTTCGACACGCCACCCAACCGTTTCATCCAGTTCGCGCTCGGTAGTTTTCGTGAGATTTGCGAGGAGGTCATCTCATCGTTTGAAGGAAAGGGGGGCACCGCATTTCTCGAAGCCGTCCAGATGAGAGATACGCTGGATATCTTTCTTTCCCAGCCGTTTTTTGCAGATGTCGGCAGGTTGACCCGGCTTCCTTTTGAAAGTCAGACGCTGCAGAAGCGGGAGGGCTATCGGGAGATCCTGCAGGCCTGGCTGATGCTCGATGCCGCCTCAAGACTCGACTGGCCGGGCCGTGAGGAGGCTTATGATGGCACCAATCGCGATGCAGCCACCCTGTATGAATATTGGCTCTATTTTGTGCTTCGCCGGATCCTGATGAATCGGCTCGGAATGCAGGATTTGCGCGATGAAGCAACTGCCGGTGAAACCAAGCCATTTATCGATACAGTATCCGGGGGCGGGCTGAGCATCAATTTGAGAGGTGGAAATACTTCCATCAGCCGGTTCCGGTGGCAATCGCCCTCCGGTGAGATTCTAGGAGTGCACCTCTTTTATAACCGCACTTTTAATCAAACTGAAGATCCGACTCTATCAGGCTCGTATAGCCGCAGGTTCCGCCCGGATTTCACCCTGGTTTTCTTTCCGGCCCGCTACCTGGAGATTGCAAAATGGGTAAAAGCTGAGGAAGCGGCAGAGTTGGCTGGAAATATAGGCTATCTGCATTTTGATTCAAAATACCGGGTCGAACAACTTGAACAGCTTCTGGGGAAGGATGAGGAGTCTGAAATCTCCGAAGAGCAGGCCGAGGCCAAGGCCACGAATACCTACAAGCGTGGCGACCTTTATAAAATGCATACCTATAATGATGCCATCCGCCGCACCGCCGGTTCCTATGTCCTCTACCCCGGAAAAGACGGAGAACCCCGAACGGACTTCGCCAGATTTGAGGAAATCGTTCCGGGCGTCGGAGCATTCCGGATGCGTCCGGGGGAGAAAGCGGCCCGACAGAAGTCCGAAGAGGCGTTGGGAAAATTTTTAAGCGATGTCCTCGAGCATCATGGAAATACCTTCAGCCGGAACTACCGGATCCGGCACTGGACGCACCAGACCATTCGCGAAACTGAAGCATCATATTCCGCTCCGCCGCGGAAGGCGCCTGCCAGCGGGAAACCTCTGGCGGATGGTTTGTGTCTGTTGGGCTACGTGCGACCTGAACAGCAGAAGCTGGTTGAAGAAAAACGGATCTTCTATCTGCATGCGGTTGGCAAAGGAGGCACTCCAAAGGACCTCGATCGCAATATTTACACAGCGCAATATTTCTGTGGCCGCAATAAGGATAAAACGCTGCCGTGGATCGCACGGATAGAGGATCTTAAGCTGGTGAATGCGGAAACCATAGCTGATCTGACAGAGAGAAAGCTAGAGGAGGTCGGGGCGGAATACTACTTTCTGCTGAAGCTGGATGAACCACAGAAAGCTCCTGTGGTTGATATAACCGGACTGGTCTCACGCAGGAGGGGTGATGCCATCATGGTTCCCATGGCGGAAATTTATTGAGAGGCCAATTTTTCGGCCAGCCTTGTGGTGAGTAGCTCTTGGGCTTTGATTTGACACTCCCAGACAATCAGAACCTTCCAGCCCTGTTTCCGCAATGCTCGCTGATTCGCTTTGTCGCGACGGGTATTCTTCTCAAACTTATCCAGCCAAAAATCGGTACGGGTTTTGGGAGTAGTGGCTTCTTTGCATCCCCTATGCCGGTGCCAGAAGCAGCCGTGGACGAAGATGACGGTATTATACTTCGGTAAGACAATGTCGGGTTTTCCTGGGAGCTTTTTATTCAATGGGCCGTTTACAGTGAACCGATAGCCCATGCGGTGCAGCATGCTGCGCACCTTGATTTCAGGCTTGGTATTCTTCGACTTGATCCGGCTCATGTTCCATGAGCGGTGCTCCTCAGATATCCTGTCAATCATAGGCGAAGCTTAATGTTCATTCGTGAATAAAAAAGCAATCAAGGTGAAAAGGTATGAATCACAAATAAGATGCAGCCCCTCATTTCTCTTCTTTCTGAATATCGACGAGTAAGCCTCAGCTGAAGCCGAGGGCTTCTTCGTTATTTTCTGGTTGGTGGTGTGACTGGGCAATAGTGTGGATGGGTACGATGTTTAAGCGATTTCTCTACGTGCTGCGCTCACTCTCCATTTTTTCTCTACTCCCCTCATTCCTCTTTTTTCTTTTTTCCCTTTTGATCCTGACCGCCTGCACGGGCCCGGCGGATGGTCAGGGGGGAAATGCGGAAAAGGAAATGGAAAGGGGAAATCATCCGAATGTGGTGATTTTTCTCTCGGATGATCAGGGCTGGGGGGACCTGAGTTTTAACGGAAATACAGAATTGAACACACCCCATGTGGATTCGCTGGCGGAACAAGGAGCGCATTTTAACAATTTTTTTGTCTGTGCGGTGTGTGCCCCGACCAGGGCCGAATTCCTGACCGGACGCTATCACCCCCGTAGCGGTGTCCGTGGAGTGACCCAGGGCGCGGAACGCATGAATCTGGATGAGACAACGATTGCTGATCTATTCAAGAAGGCGGGGTACCGGACCGGGATTTACGGAAAGTGGCATAATGGGATGCAGTTTCCCTACCATCCTAATGGTCGGGGATTCGATGAGTTTTATGGATTTGCTTCAGGACACTGGGGCCATTACTTCGATCCGATGCTGGAACACAACGGCAAGGTCGTGAAAGGAAAGGGATTTATCATCGATGATTTTACGGACAAGGCGATCGCGTTTATGGAGGCCAGCCACGCGGAGGGAGCCCCCTTTTTTGTTTATCTGCCCTACAATACACCCCACAGCCCCATGCAGGTTCCGGATGAATATTGGGAACGCTTTGCCGGGAGGGATTTCAAGCAACTGAACCCAAAGCAGAAAGGCACGTCCGACCATGACCGGGCGGCGTACGCGATGTGTGAAAACATCGATTGGAATGTCGGCCGGGTGCTCAAGACATTGGATGAATTGAATCTATCTGAAGACACCATTGTGGTCTATTTCAATGACAATGGACCCAACGGATTCCGCTGGCTGGATGGCTATAAGGGAAAGAAGGGAACGGTAGATGAAGGCGGGGTGAAGTCTCCTCTCCACATCCGCTACCCGAAGAAGGTCACTCCCGGAACCCGGGTCGAATCGCTTTCAGGGGCGATCGACCTGCTACCAACCCTGGCCGAATTAGCGGGGTTAACCATCCAGACGGCAAAGCCTCTGGATGGACGTTCGATGGTGGCTGACTTAACTCAGGAGGACTCCGGTTCAACTGAGCGTATCCTCATGAACGCCTGGGGAAAAAGGGTTTCAGCCCGGTCTCAGCGATTTCGCATGGATGAGAAGGGACAGCTCTATGATATGGTCAAGGACCGCGGCCAGACCTCTCCCGTCAATCAGGAGTTCCCGGAAATCGCAGATCAGCTTGAGCAGGCGGTCGAGGATTTTCGGACCCAGGTCATGGGCGAGAAGAAAACGATACGACCTTTCTTAGTGGGACACCCCGGCGCGAAGTATCATCACCTGCCCGCACGGGATGCGGTGGCAACGGGCCAGATTCAACGATCCTCCTGGCATGCCAACTGCACGTTTTTTACCAACTGGACGAGTACAGGAGAAAAGATCACCTGGAATGGAGAGGTCCCGGCTGAGGGCCATTTTAAGGTGACGGTTTACTATACCTGTCCGGAATCGGATCTGGGATCGGAGGTCGTCTTTCGTGCGGGCAAGCGTGAGTTATCGTTCACCATATCCGAAGCGCACGACCCGCCCCTGGTCGGAGAGGCGCAGGACCGGGCTCCCCGCACCGAATCTTATGTGAAGGATTTTAAGGCGCTAGAGATAGGGACTATTTTTCTCGGTCAGGGCCCGATGCCCTTTGAGTTACAGCCATTGGCCATCGCCGGTGAACAAGTGATGGATTTTCGTCTTCTGGTTCTGGAGCGTATTTAATCGATTCTGCAGATTGAAGGCTCAGCAGGTAGTCACCGAAACAGAAACCGATGAAAATGGATAGCATCCACTAGCTCGTGATGTTATACTCCACCCGTTGTGAAACGGTTAATCGCGGGCATCCTAGGCGGAATTTCATTGGGGATTCTCTCACCCGGCATCTTTTTAGCCATCGGCGATTCCACTCAAGAAGGATTCATGAATACCCTCGTCTTGCTCGGCGTGATCGGATTCATCGCCGGGTTCATCCTCGGTGCCCTCTTCCCGAAACTTTTCGAGATCATCACCGACATCCTTACCGAATTTTAATCCTCCGCCTCTCTGCGCCTCTACCGGGTCCAGCCTTCAACCCGCGGACGCGGAACTTTCGGCCCGTAGAGAACAAATGGCGTCGATTCTTTGCCTTCGGCAAACTAAACAAGTTTGAAATTAAAAAGGTAATGCGCTCGCGCGCAGCGTTTTCTTGACGCATTTGGCGCTGATTGAAATGTCATATACCTAGCAGTCATGGCGGCCATGGGGGTGGCTACCATCATCACAATGGTCGTCATGATGAACATGCTAGTAGCCTACGGGCTGTTGCCCCCGGAAAAACGTCCTGGTATTCCCGATTATGTCACCTGGTTCTATTCCGGGATCATTCAAACACCAGGTAAGAGACTTGTTCTGTGGTGTGGGAACGTTCAGAGTCCGAAAGTTGGTCTTCATCGATGAGAAGAAGAAGAGAGGTTGGCGAGAGGGGGACACTCGTCGCCAGTACTGGCCAACCTCCGTCCGCCCCATCCATCGCTGCAGAGCTGGTTACTGCAGACGACACACTGCTAAGGCCCGAGAGCGTGTAGCTGAAAGAGGAACCATTGCCCGTTCCGCGAATCGAATCCGCCCCCACGCCAGCGACAAAATTGACTCCATCGAGGGCTCCGGGACCCTCATTAAGGATGATGACGCCAAGTGTTTCATCGGCCCGAACCGTGTTGGGATCCTCAGCCACATGTTTACCTACATAGATGGCAGATGAAGAGGGTGGAGCACCCGCACTTCCATTACTTGCCCAGAAGGTGGACCAGTTCAGATCATTTTCTGTCATGACCTGCCCAAGCACCACAGGACTGGCGTAGGTATTGGCAGTCGTGAGTTGTTCCTTCTGTGAGGAATTCCAGGTATTTTTGTAGTTCGTTCCTGTGGAAACTACTTTCAAGGCTTCCATGTCAAACCCGTCTTCCGCCTGGGTATAAACACCTTCTTCCACCACCATGTAGTGAACGGAGACGCCGCTGACAGGTGAGCCTGCGGGGTTTTGCACCTTCAGCTCGAAGCTGTTGCCGGAGGCATTGCGAACTCGTGTCACCACGGGAGTATCCGTATTGCTGTTCAGCACGGGCGTCGCGACAACCACCATTGAATTATAGTATTCAGGCAGGATCAGTGTCAGCCAATTGCTGTCGACGTCGGTGATTACTCCCTGCGCCAGTTTGAGTGAGTCGGCAGACTGATAGACATCCTCCACCTCAGCTTCGGTGAGAGCCTTGTTGTACACACGGACCTCATCGATCATGCCGTCGTAGTGGCCTCCGCCAATTGCGCTTCCCAGTGCAGCAGATGTAATGGTTGATAAACTTCGCGATTTGCCGGTGGAACTGTGCCAGAGGGTTCCGTTGAGGTAGATTTTCATCTCACCGGTCACAGCATTTTTGGTAAAGGCCCAATGGTTCCATTGCCCTTTATAGTCTGAGTCCAGGGCCTGTTTGGACATACGGTCGTAGTTGCCCCCGTTATTCCCAGCATCCCAATACACATTTCGATTGCCCCAAGGAAGGTGGATATTCAAGACGCGATTTCCGGATGCGTCTACTGCACGGAACACCGTATCGTTACGCGCCTGGGTGGTATCACCATACACCCACATCGAAATACTGACTTCATTAACGATTCCATTGAAGGCAGTTACCGGGATCGCAACCATCGAATTGCTTCCGTTGAAATCAAGGGCTCCGCCTTCTTGCCCGGTGACCCAGACCGGATTTGAGGCAGTAGCGTGATTTTCATTGCCTGAGCTATCTGTCACGGTGGTTCCCGCTCCGTCCTCAAATTTCCAATAGCCTACGAGAGGGCCTGCTGGGGTAGCGCTTGCGACTGGAGTTTCGGAAACTTCGGCACTTAGTGTCGATGCATTCCCCGCGAGGTCAATGGCAACGATCGTGTAGTAGTAGGTGGTTCCGTTTACTACAGTCTGGTCAACATATGCGCTCGTGGTCAGATTCACGGCGAGTGCGGTCGCCCCCGGATCATTGGGAGATTCTGACCGATAAACCGCATAGGAACTAACGTCTCCGCCGCCATCATCCCAATCCAGACTGACTTGGCCATCACCAGCCATCACAGTCACATTCCCTGGTGCCGAAGGAGGCGTCAGGTCTCCGTAATCGAGTTCGTTCACATAGGCAATCAAGTCACTGACCTGTTGTGCTGACAATCCATAGGTTCCCGTGAGGTCGTGTGCTTTTCCAACTTCATTGGTTCTTGAATGTGCAGCCGGATCAAACAATTCCTCGAGTGTCTGGACACTTCCATCGTGGAAATACGGGGCCGTTGCGTGAACCCCGAGCAAGGTTGGCGTGTCTATGCCATCTAAAGTTTGGCCCAATCGCGTTCCGGAAGAGGGGATCTTGATCGTTCCAACATCGTGACGAACACCCCATGTGCTGTCGGTGTAGCCTGTTGAAGGAACATGACAGGACACGCATGACATCATTTCGAACAAGGTCTTCCCATTCTGAGCGGCTGTGGTTAAGGAGCCATCGATATCCTTGTTGGGGCTTTTCGGGAGACTGTCTCTGTTGAGTGAACTCACATATGCCGCCAGTGCATCCAGCTCCACACTTCGTCCTGCATTGGATTGTGCAGCGAGAGGATTATTATCGACGTTTCCGACGATAAAGCCCGTTCCTCCAAATTGATTGCGGATATCCAATTCAAAGTCCTGGATTTCGTCAAAATTACCTGACCAGTGGACGTTACCATGACCCATACCGGAGCGACCGCGCAGGTCGGTGGTGTTGCGGAGACCTTCACCACGTTGCGTAAAGTCCCAAGTCACACCGTCATGCCCGCCACCCTGGTGACAGGACGCACAGGACAGGTAGCTCTGGAAGCTCATCCGCACGTCCGCGGCATTATAGAAGACCTGTTTTCCGAGCAGCACATTGTTGTTGACCTCGGTAGATAGCACCTCGTTGGTTACCGTGACGATATTCTGAGGGTTGGTATTGTTGAAGTCGCCTGATGAAAGCGCCCCGCTCAAATCGTGGACGGTGACGGATCGGCTCATGAAATTCTTCACAAAGAGCTTTTTCGTCTCTTCATCGAAGTATACGCCTTGAGGAGCCAGCCCGACAGGTAACTCTGCCGAGCGCACTCCAGTCTCAGGATTTAGAACAAAGACTGCATTGTTGCCCTGAATGGTGACGAAGAGATAGTCGCCACGTTCCGTAAAATGCAAGCTGGTCGGTTGGGATGAATCATCCATATCAAAACGGCTTGTGAAGTTTTCGAGTCCAGTTACCAGGTCGATTTGTGACACGATGCTGCGCACTGTTGAGTCGTGATTAAGGCTGGTGCCTTCGCGGAACAGACCCGCCAGTGTATTGACCTTCTGAGAGGCAACATAGGCTGTAGAATCCGTTGGATTGATGGTAATGCCGGAGAGGTAATTAGGCACCCCTCGACCGGTGTTGGGACCGTCTTCACTATCCGTGTCGGGCTGCAATAGGATCGGTGTTTGCAGGACCATCGCATCCGTCTCCGGGTCGATGGAAATTGAGTAAACAATGCCTGAGCTGGCTGGAGAAATGAAGCGGTTTACCAGCAATTCACTGCCATCGGCACGCATCGCGAGAGCTGTGGGATACGTTAACGAGTCGATTGTATTCACGAGCGTGAAGTCCGTCGCGTTGATTTGGAACACCTGACCGGTGCCATACTGGGAGACAAACGCCCGTGTTCCTGCATGGTTGAACAGAATATCGTGGGGTGCCGATCCGTAGGGGAGAACCAGTTCGACATCGTTAGCGGGATTATCGGGATCCAAAACATAGATGGTATCATCGTCATGACAGGTGATCCAGATCAGTCCATTGGCATCGATGGCAACACTCCGAGGATTTCCGAGAACTTCCCTTTCCCACGCTACGGCAAGGGTGTTGGCATCAATGGCTGTGACGGTGTCATTATCAGGATTCACGGTAATGATAAGCCTACGGGTGGTGTCGTGTGCAATTTGGCTGCTCTTGATTGGAAGCAGAATCACAGGCTTCACGTATTCGGGGATAGTGATATCCAGGTAGTCGATATTGAACTCTGTGCTGCCCTCTGAATCCCTCAACTCAATGGTATTGGCTCCCGCCAAAAGATCGACCGAGACAGGCACCAACTCAAAACTTCCGGTAGTAACCGTGACAACCTGTACCTTGACCCCATTCACGAACAAACCCATTTGGCTACTGCCTGGAGTTTGCGAACTGGCTCGGAGAGCAAGATCATAGGTTCCAGCCTGGTAGGCATCAAAATCCCATTGTATTTCGAAACCTTCACTCCCTGCGACGTAGCTTCCATCGGTAGCGTTCTCCCAGGGTGATCCGACAGCATCGGTTACAATCGTCCCATTGGTGATGCTTCCGGAGTCGGCCTCATACCGCACGGGTGTCATGCCCTGCAGCACGTCGACGTAATCGACCCGTGGGTCACGTGGGCCGGTGCCTCTTCCTATTCGGAGGCGGTAGCGGCCTTCACGGGACAGATAAGCCGAGACGCTCTTGAGTTCATAGGTGTAGCTGCGCGTTCCAACCTCCCCAAGGACAACCTCGGGGCCGACAACTCCATCGACGATCTCGCTCACATAGGCTCTCACGCGCCAGGCGAAACTTTGGTTGCCCGGAATCGATGCTCCCGATGGAACAGAGATGCGGAATTGAAAATCGAAGGCGCCGCCCACCGTATCAAAGTCCCAATAAAGCCCGGAATTAGGGCCGCCCACAAAATGTTTCCCGCCAGACGAATCCGCAGAGGTGAGAATTTGGCTATTGGAACCCGTCAAATTTCCATTTTCCGCCTCGAAGCGAGGCTCAAAGCCGTCTTCGCCGGCCGGTTTGAAGAACACCGAAGGCTGGAGGTAACGCATCGCGACCCGATCAGGGGCATTGACGCTACGAACCAGTGCCCTGACGGCGAACTGTCCGTCGTATTGGTACGTATGAGCTACTGTTTGGTTCGCATTACTCCAATCGGTTGCCGTTCCATCTCCAAATTCCCAGCGATATTCAAGTGTGCTGGGGCTCTGCCCACCATCGGGGGTGGCTTCCATGGAGAATTGAATGGGTGAATCGACAATGAGTTCCTCGGTGGTGATAGTTGCTTGATTTATGGTGGGATAGAAAACTGAATTTGGGCCAGCGGTCGTGAAATCAAAAGTGTACCGTTCCATCGGATTACTGACGATGTCGGCAACACCCTCGATGACGACGCGGTAGGTGGTCTCTGACTGAAGAGGAGACGAGGGGGTAAAGGTGAGGATGTCCTTATCACTCAGCACACGGGTTCCCGGGATGCTGGTTTCAGTGCTGTCGCTGACTGGAAAGACACGGAAGGTCGTTTCATCGATAGTGGTAGCGTCCAGGGTCTCATGGATCACCAGTCCGATGCGGCTGGTTACCAGCTGGTCCGTGGCCCCAGCGGCGGGAACGTGATAGGTGACCGAGGGGGGAAGCACATCGGGTTCAGCTTGGAAGGCGTAGATGGCCCCCAGATTTTCTGCTCCCTGTTCGGAGTTTTCAGCACAAACAACGATGTTCCCGAGAGGGAGCATATACTCACCCTTATGGCCTGGAAACTCGTGCTCCGTTGGCGTAATGCCTCCGTCGAGGTGGGTCAGATCGATTACCTCGGTGCCGGCAAACATCCGGTGATCCTGGAATTGGATGTACCGTTGGGCGCCCTTAGTTCCACTGATGATGTGGTGCATGCGGAGGTTGCCCGGATCCGAGTAGTCGACAAACCCGATGGTGCCTCCGCGGAGCGATAGGGGAACGATAAAGAAATTATTGTATACGGCGGGTTCATAGGCACCACCTTCCTGATGCCGCCAGCGGGGATCCTCGTCCCGCATGACATCGAGCAGAACCGGGTTTGAAGGATCGCTCACATCGTAGCTCGCGATGGCGCGTTCGCCGGCACGGATTTTAGCCAGAAGGAGAATATTGCCAATGGGAACGGGAAGACTTCCGGAACCAAAACCGTGATCATCCAGAACGGAGAGAGTCTGACCTGTGCGGGCATCCCTGATCTTTTTGCCATTGCCTTCCGAATCGTAGTGATAGGGAAGTATGTAGGCGCTGCGGGCACCCCCGTCTGCCCCTGAGAAGCCTGGAGGTCTACCGACATCGGCAATGCTTGGCGTGCTGTTGGATAGGCCAGCCAGATCCACGTAACTATCTCCGGGGTGATTGACACGGTAATCGGGTAACAGCGAATAGGCGGTGTGCATGGCGCCACCAGCATTCGCTCTAAAAACTTCGTCCAGCGTCCGGTTTTCCGGAACGGGCTCACTGGGTGTTTCCGAAGTGACATCGGTCAAATCGTAAAAGATACGGCCGCCACCAGAGATGCCGCGATTCTCGGTGAGGAGATGGCCGCGGTGGAAATCCATTACCACGGTACGGATAGCAGAGTCGACCGGATCCGTTCGATAGAGGGCCAGCAGTTCCCCATCGGTCCGCCAGGTATTTGAGAAACCGGGAGCATATTGATGCTGCGGGAATTCAGCAGGATCGCTGGGAACATCCAGTGGCGCAGGTGTCGGAGCATCAAACTCCAGGTCAAAGGTCATGCTCCAAAGTTCAGATGAGATCAGATCGAGGTTATTGGCCGGATTGGTGGGATGGGCAATGATCAGGATGTCCCCATGCTCAATATTCCAGGGGCCCGTCAGCACAGACCCCTTCTGCCGCATGTCGATATACTCACCAAAGGCGGACACCCCCAGGCTATCTTGCAAGTAGGTACCCTCGCTCATGTCGTAAAAAATATAGTCGATTTCACCCGAAACACTTGCTGCCCAAGGTCTGATAACCAGTTCCTTGAGCACCAAACGGGCATGTTCATTCAGGCCGGTATTTTGGAAGAAGGCCGAAGACTCAGGACCAAAGGTTCCGGGAATCCCACCGATGATCTCTTCCCCTTGAAGGTCGAATTGAATGACGAGGGCCTCACCTGGAACGTCGATCTTGTCCTCGCGAGCCTCAGGACTGACTCGCGGGTCTCCATTATCGACTCCAAAGCCGTATTGATTCCCCCCATGACGGTTAACCGTCCCCGCAGTCAAGCTATTCAAGTAAGCGACAAAAGGTGAAGATTCGGGAGGAACCCCGGGCGAGACGCCCACTGCTACCGCCGCCATGTTGGTATCCCAGTCAGAAACCGCCATCATCGTATAGGCGAAAGAATTTTCTGAGTACGCTTGGCTAAACGTGCGACCGCTGGCAGAGAATCCAGACAGATCACCGCCCTCTACATATGCGATTTCGGGTCCATACCATTGGATTTCGAAACCGTCCCAATGATAAAAGAACTGCTTAGCGGAGTTATTGCTAATGTCATTGGCTCGCATCGAGACCTGGGCCAGTGCATCGACACCATAGGTAATAAGGAGGAGGAGGAGGAAGAGTGATTTTGTTGTTTTCATTTTCATCTAGTCGGCTGGTAGGTGGATTGGAATAAAATCTGAAAAAAACCTCTGTAGAATAGAGGGGCGGAAGGAAATGGAAAATTGAGGGTGAGCTCTGAGGAGCCGAATCTTTTTGAATAAGATAAGAGGATAAGTAAAGGGATCGAACTGACCTGTGATTTATTCAATTTTCAAATAGGGCTATTGTTCTTGTGTGATTCAAAAAGTAGTTGTAGCCCGACGCTGTCGACAAAGGCAGGTGGGGTAAATTGAGGAATGAGGAAGGGTACGCTATGCTTGCAAAATCTAGGTTCCACATCGAATTTTGGATTCGTTAGCAAGCGGAATGACGGCAACCTATTCATCAGAGCCGAAGCATATGTATGTTAGTTTGCTTACGTCAACAATTATTGTATCTTATATAATTAACTTCAAAGTTTGTTAAGTATTGATAATTGCTGACCTGATATTGAACTCTGGCCATCGCCGGTGAAGGCAAATAATCGACTTCCAAGCGGGTAGTAAAATGGAATTCTAATCAACATTCATCGTAAAAGGATGTATTGGGGTCCAGCCTTCATCCCGCGGACGCGGGACTTCGGCCCGGCAGGTGGTCCCACTGTACGTGAGCGAAGATCCAACTTCTGCAGTGACGACTGTTGAAATGCTTAAGGGGTCAGGGTTTTAGATTTTCGTTGGACTGGCGCAGGCGCTTGGCCAGGACGCGGGCGACGAGAATCCCGGGGGTTTCCTGATCATGGCCAGTGTTGCCAAGGATTTCATCAGCGCTGATACGAAAAACGATACACGGACTGGTGGCAATGGCTGTCGCTGACCGGGGTGTATTTTCGATGACCCCCATCTCCCCCAACCCGCTACTTCGAGTTCTGGCAGCTTTTCTCTAACCAATCAGCATAGTCCTTTTCAGTGATCGCACTAGCGGCCAAGGCCAAGGTCCTCTCGACAACTTCTACCTCATCAGATTGAAACCGCAGGCCATTGCGTTCTATAAATAGTACTGCTGCAAGGAATGCTAAGGGAATATTTCCATCGATAAAGGGGTGATTCTTAACCAATCCATGGGCTAAAGAAGCGGCCAACTGGTAATGATCTGCAGACTCATATTGAAAAAGATGCTTAGGTCGGTTCAGAGCCGATTCCAGCATTCCCTCGTCGCGAATCCCCTGGCTTCCGCCAAAGCGGTTAACGAGTTCCTCATGAGTGCTAATAATGACATCACTTGGAACCCATAAGGGCTTTTGACTCATTTTGCTAACTCGCGGAGGGCGTTACGGTATTCCTGCATACCTTCTTCTGCAATTTCCATGAATTCCTTAAAGCCCGGTTGATCCGGATTGATGCGGAGTGTATTACCTGGTGACTCGGTCAAATAAACCGTGGCCCCTTCCTTGACCTTAAGGGTATGGAGGGCTTCTTTAGGCAGGACAATTCCTAGGGAATTGCCAATTTTGCGGACTTTGGTCTCGATAGGCATGTAATAACATTAGGAATAACATGAAAGATGGCAAGGGAGAATCCAAAATCCGCTTCCTTCGCCATCAATCAATCCACTTGATGCGTATCACCTGTCCTCCGAAGCTTGGCGAGCGGGTGGATTCATGGTTACTTTCTCTAGCAGATGACTCAACTCATTCTCTTTTTCGGCCTCCTCCTCCTGATCATAGGTGTGGCTTTCTATACCCAATGGTACCAGAAACAGAAACGGGAGCAGATTCGGAATCACCCCTTCCCTTACGAGTGGCGCTCGATCATCGAATCCAATTTCCCTCTCTACCTACAACTCCCCGCACCCCTCCGTGATCGGATGGAGGAATGGGTTCAACTCTTTCTCCACGATAAATCGTTTGAAGGCTGCGGCGGACTGGTCATCACTGATGAAATACGAGTGACGATTGCTGCCCAAGCCTGCCTCCTCGTACTCAATAACCACCAGAAGCTCTACCCAAAGCTCCATACCATTCTGGTCTACCCCTCTACTTACAAAACCAATCACCGCGACTCCCTCTTTCATTTCATGGAAGAGGATGCAGAGGCACGACTGGGTGAATCCTGGTCGACCGGCTCTGTCGTTCTGGCCTGGGACAGTGTCCTCTTAGGCGGGATCCGCGGTAAGGATGGGCATAACGTCACGCTCCATGAATTTGCTCATCAGCTGGACCAGCTCGACGGCAATGCCGACGGCGCTCCTCGATTAAGGGACCGCTCACACTATGCGAGCTGGGCCCGTGTCCTGAGTCGTGAATATGAGGAACTGGTCAACCAATCGGAGCGGGGAAAGAAATCCTTTTTTAATCAATACGGTGCCACCGAACCGGCCGAGTTCTTTGCCGTCGTCACCGAGACCTTCTTTGAACGCCCCCGGAAAATGAGGAGTAAACATCCTGAACTCTATGAAGAATTGAAAACGTTCTACCACCTCGATCCAGCAGAATGGAAAAAAGCTTAACGACGAATAGATGACGCGGCGTGACTCAGGAATGATCGCCAGTACCAGCCTGATCACCTCATCGGTTCCCGGGCTGACATTTTCTTTGCGGCAAAATCAAAAGTTAGCCATATTGCTATAAAGCCAGACCGCTTTAACGCTAGCTCATGAGTGATCCTGATTCCGCAAGTATCCAAGCCCATTCTCATTTCATCCGGCACCGAAATGTCTTGATGGTGACCGCTGAGTTATCCCCTCTCTACGTGGATTATTACTTACACCTCAACGACACCGGACTCCGGCCCGAACCCCAACACGATGAAATGGAAAAGGATCTCTTAGCCATTATTCTGCTCTACGCGACCTCACGCCCCTGGAATGAGCAGTTTGCCTGGACGCTGAATTTTCAGGACCCCCTCGTAAATCTCTTTGCCGCTGCGGACAATGAGGAAGGCAGTATTATCGGCACCCTTTTCGAAGATGGAGTAAAAGAGTCTCCTCACTCCATGTTTTATTCTGAATCCGTGCGCGGCAACCAGCCTAGACACCGCAGTGTGGTCGAGTTTGCTACCAGTGATGTGCTCACCGCCTGTGAACAATTCTTCTCCCAGAGTGAACAACGCACCACACGTCTCTTTTCCCTCCCTAATGAAAAATACATCATGCTGGCGGCGCAGCCAGATTATGATCAAGACTGGCTCCAGTCACTTAAGTTATCTGATATGGTCTCCCTCCGTGCTCAGGAAGAATGCTCTCCCTTAGAAAATCGGACGTACCAGTGGAAGTGCGTCTGCAGTCAGGATGCTATCCTGCGCTTAGCTGCGGCTACCAATCAGGACGACGAACTCTTTGGTGGTGAGGACAGCCTGGCCGCGACCTGCCCCCGGTGCGGGCGCAAGTATCGTCTCACCCGCGAAATGGTCGAAGCCTATAAGGCCAACCAAGACTGATGATCATGAATTTACTACCGGAAAACCCAAGCCCCAGATTCCTCTTTGCCTCGACCCTGAGCCTTTTTATTCTTCTCATTGGAGGGAGTTGCTCGCTCTTTGTCTGGGTGGAAGACACCACTATCAAGCGCGAGCTCCAGACCGCCGGGGAAAGACTCAATCTCTTTCATAATGGACTGGAAGTCGAATTCCGCCGCCAGGCGGGCGCGCTTGTCTCTCTGAGGACCCTCTTTGAAGCTTCACAGCATGTCACCAATACGGAATTCATGGATGCTGTCTCCAGTTTAGATACCAGTAAAATGACCACCTTTGGCTGGGCTCCACGCGTGACTCCAGATCAGGCTGAAGAATTTTTGGCTTGGGCAAAAACCCACATCGATCCGGATTTTACCATCAACGATAAACAGGAAGAAACAAGCGATCTGCCCTGCTACCCAACCACTTATCTCGCAGGACAGGAATCGAGTTCGATCAAGATCGGAACCTGTGTTAGCTGCATTGCCCATGATCTTCCTCAAAGCAGAGAAGCCACTCTCCACCGCCCTGAGAACGGAGAACTCCATATCGTCCTGGCTCTGCTCGACCCCCTCCCCTCCGAAGAATCCCAAATCGGATATTTCATTTCCGCGCTGCCCTTAGAGGATTTTCTTCATGCCGCCTGGTCTCACCTGGAATTACTGGAATCCAGCCTGGTTTTAGAAATTTTAGAGGATGGGGATTTTTTACCTATTTTCGGCAACTTTGGGGAAAATGAGGATACGGCCACAACGCCTCTGACTCGTGAATTTCAGCTCGGAGACACCAGCCTGCGTCTTCATTACTGGCCCACTCAAAAAGGCTACTACTTCACTCGCGACCTCTTTCCCTTTACGGTGCTCATTTCCGGCATCCTTCTCTCTATCGTTGTGACCACCCTGGTATACGTGCTCTTGAACAGTAATGTTCGTATCTCGAATAAGGTAAGGGAGCAAACCAAGGAAATCAGTAGAGCCAATCGCAAACTCTCAGAAGAAATCACCGCCCGCCGTAAAGCCCAGCAATCAGAACGAGAACTGATGACCCACA
>JBCBYL010000211.1:0-2551 GCA_039815855.1 Verrucomicrobiota bacterium | reverse complement strand
GGTCATCGTACCTTGTCTTTACATGGTCATCGAGGATGTGAAAAAGATAACCTCTCCATAGATTGATTCTATCTCTGTGCCTCAATGAGGTGGACTGGTCCCCAGAGTGGAAGCTCAGTAGAAAGAATTTGACCCTTAATGAGAAGGGGTTATCACTTTATGCAGTTATTCATGAAGACTCCATTTCAACAACACAGTAAAGCATTTACTCTGATCGAGCTTTTGGTGGTGGTGACCATCATCGCGATTCTGGTCGGACTGAGCGTGCCTGCGGTTTCTGGAGGCATAATGAGGGCAAAACAATCAAAGTGCGCTTCGAATATGCGTCAGATTGGAATCGCGATGATGACCTACGCAGGTGAGCATGATTATCGACTGCCAGAGACTTCGGTCTCAACGAGTTTAGGCAATACATGGATTGATTTACTTGCTCCTTATCTTAGTGATTTGGATGAAATTCGGATATGTCCTGCTGACCCTCTTGGTAATGAAAGACTTCTAGCTGGAGGCACCAGCTATATACTGAACAGCTTTCTTTTTGTGCCTGAGAGGGATCGTAGGGGCAGGGTGCTGGGGCCTCCTCCAAACCTTCTCCAGATTCAAAACTCGTCTGAAACGATTATGGCGTTTATTATCTCCGAAGATCAATCGATCGGACTGAGTTCTGATCATACCCACTCAGAGACATGGAGTTCCTGGAATGCAGTGACTGCGGACATTAGCCCGGACCGCTTTACGTCAAGTAGTCAGCCAGATCATTCCGTTGGCAGCGCAAATTACCTCTATGCGGATGGACATGTTCAATCGGTCACCGCTTCAATTATGAAAGCCCGTATCGACGGTGGAGAAAACATCGCATTACCTCAATGAATCTAAGATTTTTTATTACCAGCTACGTGGTTGTGGCGTTTACAGGAGCGTTTTCTCTTTCGGGGCAAGATCTATTAACATCCCACACAGATATATTCTTCAGTTATGATGAGACGACAGGAGAATGGAGTGGAGGACTCAGGCATGGTGGCACGTCCGATAACCCCACTTTAGAAACACCTTTTGGTCAAGCAAGTCTGCCTCTACGAGATCAGCTGATCAATGCAGGGGACCGTCTCGTAGCAACTTCCTTTGATTCATTTACAGGGGCCGTTTCAGGAGAACCTTTTTGGGAACTGCCGCAAGTCAACCAAGGTTACACTTGGCCGGGTTTCCGTAACGCGGTGACACCCAATTTATTTCGATCTTATCAACTCAATGATTCCCGCCAGACAGCCACTCAGAGATGGGTAACTTATTCCCTTCAGGATGTCATTTACTCTGGCCAAAGCACGCAAACTCCTCACTTTGCGGCCTATCAATTCGATTCCTTTGGTGCATTGAAACTTTGGATGTCGACAGTGGATGATATTGATCAGTCGGATGTCTATTATTTGGATGAAAATGGACACGCTCATCTCAATTTTTCTTTCAATGCTTTGGGTATTTTCCGTGTGGGTTTCAGGGCTTCTGGAATTTTGGACAGTGATGGATCCACGGTCACAAGCCAAACTGAGTATGTGACTTTCGCCGTCGGAACTCTGGCCACTTGGTTAGCAGATCACTATGGGGGAGCTGACCTGACTAATTCTCTTATCTCAGGTATGGATGCCGATGCGGAAGGAGATGGGGTGAATATCCGTAGCGAATACGCCTTTAATCTGAATCCTACGATAAAGGATCGACATTACCTTGAGAGAGACACAGGAACCTCAGGCCTCCCAATCGGCTGGCTCGCTGAATCCAGTGGAGCTACTCGACTTCATTTGCAAATGGTTTGCCGGAAGCCTGAAACCAACCCGCAAATTGAATATTGTGTTGAATTCAATGACGACTTATCTGACCCGGCAGGTTGGGTTACTGCGGCCGCGACTACTACGACTTCCATTGATGATACCTGGGAGAGAGTGACAGTGATCGACTCTGAGTCTATATCGAGCAAGGCGAATCGCTTTGCGCGTGTGCGTGTTCTCGTTCAGGAGACGATCACTTACTAATTTTTCTTGCCTTATTATTGAGAACGTAATATCAATAAGATTCGAATTTATTAACTTAAGGAAATATCTACCCAAATGAAAAAATACATTACCTCAATACTCACTATCGCCATCTGCTTTTCATGGAGCACGAGAGAATCCAATGCGCAACAAACATGGACCGCTGGCCACGGTGATATCGGAGTGGCATACGACGGATCTGATCTGGAGCTGGAATGGCACTTAGGAGAAGATAATGAGACCGTGGTTCTTGACGGGTCGAATACAAATTTCGGAATACCAGGGCAGGGTTTTGAAACAGGCGATATCATTGCTGAAACGAGTCTATCAGGCTCTAGGAATCCCAATTTCGATTGGGATTTCCTTGGAGTGAATGGAGGTGAAACCTTTTATACATTCCCAGATCCTGAGGACTTTTCCACTCCATACATCGGTTTCGGAACAGAGGAACTAACGGCGGCAGATTGGACTGGGAATTTAACTCTAAGCCTGATGAATATCACTCGAAGTGGCGTTACGAACGG
>JBCBYL010000005.1:0-41274 GCA_039815855.1 Verrucomicrobiota bacterium | reverse complement strand
TTTTCTCATCCTGCCCGACTGGTCCTGAAGAAGTTTAGCCGTTGTCTGCTCAAAATTTCTTAATTCGAGTTCACGCTGCTTGGCTTCCTGAAATTTTGAGCAGACAACGGCTAAACTTCTTCAGGACCAGTCGGGCAGGATGAGAAAAACAATTGTCGATGAAATCACTTCGAGCGTGAATGACTTCTGTGCTGGTAAGTATTCTCTGGTCCTTGATAAGTCAGGAACTTCTCTTAATGGCACACCAAGTGTCCTTTACACAGAAGGTCTAACTGACTTGACTGAAGAAATCGTCAAAATTCTGAATAGTAAAAAGCCTTCAGAATAAGGCGCTTGCTCAGTCTATCCCCATCTTTATGACCGAAAGCACCAGCTTCACGGTTGAAGAAATTGCTTCGTGGTTTGGTGGCACAGTTGAAGGCAATGCATCTCAGGCCATTACAGGCCTAAGTGACTTAGAATCAGCTCAGTCCGACCAAGTCTCATTTCTCGGTAATTCAAAATATGTAAAAGCGGCTTCCGCCTCTGAAGCGGGCGTCATCATCGTCGACGATGACTATCAGCCACTTCAGGAGAAGCCGCAGAACCTCATTCGCACGGAAAAGCCGTCTGCAGCCTTTGCAATCGTTATCGAAAAGTTCATCCCGGCACGGGCTAAGCCAGAGCCGGGCATCAGCCCTCAGGCAGACGTGGCCAAATCAGCTACCATTGACCCGACTGCCTCCATTGGTCCTCATGTGACCATAGAAGCGGGCGCCACCATCGGGGCCCGCACCCGAATCGATGCGGGGTGCGTCATCGGCAAGGATGTAACGGTAGGGGAAGAGTGTCACCTGTATCCAAGGGTTTCAGTTCTCGAACGCTGCTTACTGGGAAACCGGGTCATTCTCTATGCTGGATGTGTCATTGGATCTGACGGATTCGGTTATGAATTCGAAAATGGTCGCCACCAGAAAATCCTCCAAGTGGGGATTGTGCAGCTCGATGATGACGTCGAGGTGGGAGCCAATACAACGATTGACCGTGGACGCTTCGATAGAACTTGGATTAAAGAAGGCACGAAAATTGATAATTTAGTCCAGATTGCCCATAACGTCACCATGGGGCCACACGCCATCATCGTCGCTCAAAATGGGATTGCAGGGAGCACCAAACTGGGAGCCTATGTCGTCATGGGAGGACAGTCCGCCACGGTTGGACATGTTGAGGTCGCGGATCAGGTCAGTATCACTGCCTGGACAGCGGTGACGAAAGACATTACCAAGCCAGGTGTCTATCGCGGTGGACCGGCCAAGCCTATGCGCGAATCCATGAAAATCGAAGCCCTCACCCATCGCCTCCCCGAGCTCTACGAACGCCTCAAGAAACTAGAAGCGGCTTCAGAATAAGGCACCAAACAACCAGGGCAGAGGGGAGATTTCATTGAATTCAGATTGAAGAATGATGAATTATGATTTGCTCACACAAAGAAATATCCTTAGGTTGTTCCCTCTCATTTGGCAGAGTAGCTCAGTGGTAGAGCAGAGGACTCATAAGCCTTTGGTCGGGAGTTCAAATCTCCCCTCTGCCATGACTTCCCTTGTCTGATCTCTTGAAGAAATTCAATTCTTCATTCAAATTGATTCGCCTCCCCCGCTGCCATCCAGTCTTCTAGCGCTTTCCTTGATCGTTTTGCGTGAGCGGCCATTCGGTTTCTCTTCCCTCTTACTTTTTCTGGCAGATCCGGCATGAGTCCAAAATTTGCTTTCATCGGCTGAAAATGTTCCGGCTCTGCACTGGTAATGTAGTGACTAAGCGCTCCAAGCATGGTCAGCGGTGGAAGCTCAATAAGCTCCAACCCCTGACTCAACCGCGCCGCATTGATTCCAGCTAAAAGTCCTGAAGCCACATTACCTAAATAGCCTTCCATTCCAGTGATCTGACCGGCAAAGAATAAATTAGGTCTCTTTCGGCTTTGCATCGTAGGCGACAATTGAGTGGGTGAGTTAATAAAGGTATTACGGTGCATCTGACCGAAACGGATAAAATGAGCTGTCCCTAAGCCGGGTATCATTCGGAGGACCTCTTCCTGCTGCCCCCATTTGATATTGGTCTGGAATCCGACGAGGTTGTAGAGGGTGCCTGCCGCATTATCCTTACGCAGTTGCACCACGGCATGCGGGCGCTTATCAGTTCTAGGATCGATAAGACCAACAGGTCGCATTGGGCCGTATGCGAGTGTTTCCCTCCCCCGGGAAGCCATAACCTCCACCGGCAGGCAACCTTCAAAATACTGATCACTCTCCTGCTCAAATTCTTTCAGTGGGATGCTCTCTGCCGCCACGAGAGCATCGATAAACTGGTTGTACTCCTCTTCGGTGAATGGACAATTGATATAATCCCCTTCTCCAGAGTCTCTTTCATATCGAGAAGCTGCAAAAGCAATACGGTCATCAATCGAGTCTCTTTCGACAATAGGGGCCAGTGCATCATAAAAATAGAGATAGTCTTCACCGGTGATCTGACCAATGGATTCCGCTAAAGCATCACTGGTTAAGGGACCACTGGCGATAACGGTAATCCCCTCTTCTGGAACCTCCTTCACCTCTGTCCGGATTAAGGTAATATTGGGGTGCGCTTCTAAAGAATGAGTGACTGCGGATGAGAAGGCTTCCCGGTCCACAGCGAGCGCCCCACCGGCAGGGACTTGGTATTTCTCTGCCATCTGGACCAGGTGTGAATTCATCGACCGCATCTCATGTAAGAGCACTCCAGTGGAACGGTCTTCCAGTTTGGAGCCAAAAGAATTACTGCAAACCACTTCTGCACAATCACTGGTCCGGTGAGCAGGCGTCTTCACCTCTGGCCGCATCTCATAAAGCTCCACTTGGCAGCCCGCCTCTGCTACTTGCCAGGCCGCTTCTGATCCGGCTAAGCCTCCTCCAATCACCTTTATCTTATTGCGTTGCATCACTAAAAACCTCCATCATGATTCGCGCTATGCCAGCTCTCAATCAAAAACCAGGCCAATCACTGTGGGTTGAAAAAAAATCTAAAATCCACGGTACGGGGATTTTTGCCGCCACCACGATTCCCAAGAATACCCGAATCATCGAATACGTGGGAGAAAAACTCACCAAGACTGAATCCGAGAAGAGAGCAGCAAAGCAGATCAAACGAAGCAAAAAAAAATCTTCAGAAGGTGCTGTTTACATCTTTGAAATCAATTCACGTCATGACATCGACGGGAATGTAAAATGGAACCCGGCCCGCTTCATTAATCACTCATGTGACCCCAATTGCGAAACCCTCAATGACAATAACAGGATATGGATCGAATCGATACGGAAAATCCGCAAAGGGGAGGAACTCTCTTATAACTATGGTTACGATGTCGACAGCTACGCCGACCACCCCTGCCATTGCGGAAGCAAAAACTGTGTCGGCTATATCGTTCGCAAGGATCAGTGGAAAAAGCTTAAGAAATTGATCAAAAAAGAGAAAAAGTAGCCTTTAATGATTCACGAGTGGCAAATGAGTAGTCACTTCTCCAATCGGAGGCTGGCCAGGAGCCGCCGCCTCATCCAGGTAGCCATAAACCAACTTTGAACCCACCAAGGGCAGCACCTGCCTGGATAGATCAGCCAGGGGGCCGACGCCCATCAGGCCTAGTCGTAAATGTGGAAATTCGATCAAGAGTTGAACAAGAACTCTCAGGTCCTCTTTCGTTCTGACCAATGTAGCCATCTTATAAACTTGAACCCGGTACTTACGAAATTCATCTATCAACCGCACGGCTTTCCCATAAGTGATTTTTCTCTGGATAGAGTGCGTCGATAAAATAACCCCTTTACCAAGATCACGGGCCTGCTGGAGAAGCGGCTGCACGTACCTCATGTTGTGGAGCTCCAAATCGACAGCATCACCATAGGGAATCAGTTTTTCAAAAAGATTAATCCGCTCTGTTGATTTCCAGGGATACTCGCCGCCCTCAATGGTCGTTCGCAATGTCAGTAATACAGGTGATTTCCGCTTTTTGAGGCGACTCACTATCTCATCTTCTTCGACCTCAGCCGCTCGCAGGCTATCCACTCTGACTTCTATCAGATCACTTCCTGTTTCTCGGCGCTGAAGATAACGCAACCCCTCTGGTGTGGTAATCGTCCCCACTGAGAGGCAAGGAGTTGACCACTTAATCCTTCTGATCCTAGGCATAACGATAAATCATAATCCATCGCCTTCCAGAGACCAACTTTTTTCCTAAATAGGGGCTATCTCATCAAAAGATGTCATTGAATCTTTGAGATTCGTTAATATCATTGACGCTTCCATTGAATCTCTATATCCAATTCTTTTAACTAAAGTAACTTACGTAATATCATGATTAACAAATTTTTAGGACTATTCTCAAATGACATCGGCATCGATTTGGGAACAGCAAATACACTCGTCTATGTACGTGATCGGGGCATTGTCCTCAGAGAGCCCTCTGTTGTCGCTATGCAGCAGGGAGTTCGAACCGTGCTTGAAGTAGGAGAGGAAGCTAAACGTATGTTAGGGAGAACACCCGGCAACATTATTGCTGTCCGCCCTCTCAAAGACGGTGTTATTTCCGATTTCGAAGTCACTGAGGAAATGCTCAAACGTTTCATTAAAAAAGTGCACACCAATAAGCGAATGTTTGCCCCAAGGCCACGGGTCGTCATCGCGGTGCCCTCTGGAATCACAGAAGTAGAAAAGCGTGCAGTGAGGGAATCTGCATACAATGCAGGGGCTCGCCTAGTCACTCTCATTGAAGAACCCATGGCAGCTGCAATTGGAGTTGGCCTACCCGTTCAGGAAGCCGCAGGGAACATGATTGTTGATATCGGTGGTGGCACAACCGAAGTCGCCATCATCTCACTCGCTGGCATTGTTTTTAGCCGCAGTATGCGCGTCGCTGGCGACGAGCTGGACGAATCCATTATCAATTACATGAAACGCGCTTACAACCTGGTCATCGGGGAGCGCACCGCTGAAGAAATTAAGATTAAAATCGGTTCCGCTTACCCGCTTGAAAAAGAGACCTCCTTGGAAGTCAAGGGCCGTGATCTTGTCGCTGGCTTACCGAAAACACTGACCATCACTTCTCAGGAAGTACGTGAAGCTTTACTCGAACCTATTTCTTCCATTGTGGAGTCGATCCGCATCACTCTGGAACGCTGCCCGCCAGAACTGTCTGCTGACCTCGTCGAGCGTGGAATCGTGCTCGCAGGTGGAGGAGCGTTGCTCCGCGGTCTGGATCGCCTCATCGCTGAAGAAACAGGTTTACCCGTTTATGTTGCCGAAGACCCCCTCAGTGCTGTAGCTGAAGGAACGGGCAAAGTACTCCAAGAATTAGAATTTTTAACCAAACTGACATCGACTGACCTACAGGCCTAAACCGTCCCCAACTCTACTCCCCCATTTTATGAATGTCGGGGACATGGTCATATGAAATACCGCCTTACACGCTCAACCTATTTTTTGATCGGCGTGACTGCCATCATCTTTGCTGTAGGCGGTTTTTTTCTTCCCGAAGAATACCGTGCTAAAGTAGATCAGTTTTCCCTCAATCTCTTCTCTCCAGCTTGGGACTTCGTTGATCACTTTAAACAAAGCACGTCCGGCCTCGTCGATGATGTTCGCACCATCGATGAACTCGAAGACCTGGTTAGCACGTTAGAAACTGAGAACGCGCGACTGGCAGCTGAGAGCCTTCTTCTCAAAAATCTGACTGAAGAGAATAAACGTCTGAATGAAATGGTCGGGTTTGAGAAGACCTCTCAATATACACTCCTACCTTGTCGGGTCATTGAGCGGGAGCCCTCCAGCTGGTGGAATCGTATTATCGTGAACCGCGGTACAAAAGACTACCCTGAATTACAGCCTGATATGCCGGTACTCAGCCCAAGAGGTATTATCGGCAAAACTGGAGCCGTCAGTGAGCATACGACCCGCGTGATTCTCCTCGTTGATGAAAACTGTAAAATTTCAGCCATCACCGAGAGTTCCAGATCACGAGGGATTGTTCAGGGAAGCGCTCTGATCCAGGGCAGTGCTTCAAATTGCATCCTCAAATACGTCCCTCGAGATGCGAACTTAGCCGTGGGCGAGAGAGTCTTCACCACCGGATTGGGCGGCACCTTCCCGGCTAATCTGCTCATCGGGACCGTTGTGGAGGCTCCTCCGCTCAGCTCCGATCGAAACTTTGGTCTTTATCGTGATGGTCAGCTAAAACCTACCACCGACCTCAATGATTTAAATGAGGTCTTCATCCTGACAGGAATGAAATGAAGGAAGGGCTCATCCTCACTGCGATTTATGCCCTGATCATTCTGATTCAGCCCTTTTTGCCCAGCGTGCTGGGAGACCGGTTCTGGTTACTTTCCATGACCCCCATTCTGATTTCCTATGTTTCTATGCGCGCACGTGGAGCCGCCCTGGGCTATTTTATTATTCTATGCGGACTGCTTCACGATTTGATGTTCCCTGACTATCTCGGAATGGGGCCACTGTTATGGGGATTAACCGTTTTCCTGATTCACAGCCAGTATCCTTGGATTCATCGGGCTCGGTTCTTCCTGGTCATGGTAGCGGTTCTCGTCGCCTCATTCTTCTACCTCTGCATGGACCGACTCCTGGTCCTCTTTTATGCTGGGTTCTGGTCTTGGAGTTACGAGATGCTCTTTTCTATCTTCTGGCAATCCTGTCTAAATGCCATCGTGAGCCCATTGCTGTTTTTTATCTTTGATGCCATAGTGAAGGGTCGTATTAATCTCAATCCCGTCAAGCAAAGGGCATGGGTCCAGGAATGATCGTTCAAATTCATCAAACCAGTGTCAAATTCAGGATGGCAATCCTCAGCCTCTTCATTCTGGCTGCTGTCATTGCCCTGCTCGGAAAACTCTATGTTGTTCAGGTCGAAGAGGGGGATAAATATGCGAAGAGTCTGCGTAAGCAAACCACGGTTGCTTTGCTCTTATCTCCTGCCAGAGGTGGAATTGTCGATCGAAATGGGGTTGGCCTGGCTGAAAATAAGGCCAGTCTTGATATCGATGTCTATTTGAAAGAACTGGTCGGGAATTACGCCCGTGAAACACGTAGCCAACTTCCTTATACCTCAGCCCCCTGGGATTCTAATCGGAGACTGGTCGATGTCCCAGGTATCCTACAGGAGAAAACAGGCTCCATGCTCAAAGACCTGGGGATTACGACGACGTTTGATGCAGAAGAGCTTTTACGCCACTACGACCAGAAACCGAATATCCCCTTTCAGCTCGCCAATAGCCTCGATTTCCAAACCCTTTCCAAGTTCTCCGAACAGAGTATCAACATCGCTGGCATTCAAGAAACTGCCCGCCCGATCAGAAATTACAATTTTGGCGCATTCGCTAGCCATATTCTGGGATTCGTAGGAGATGTCGAAGAAGAGAAGGAAGGCATCTATATCGAAACGGTTGGAAAACAGGGGCTGGAAAGAAGCTTTGATGACTTTCTCCAGGGAACACCGGGCGGTAAAATCCTTCGTAAAAATAATCTAGGCTACATCATGAGTGTCGAGGCGGTGCAAAAACCGGAAATCGGTAGCACCGTCTATGTTTCCCTCGACGCCCGCATTCAACATATTGCTGAGACCGCAATGAGGGAGCGCGGAGTCGGTCGCGGAGCATGCGTCATCTTGGACCCTCATAGCGGTGATATTCTTGCCATGGTCTCGGTCCCCAGCTACGACCCAAACATATTTATCCCCCAGGTTCCTGCGAATGACTGGAAGCAACTCAATGCAGATAAAACGAAACCGCTGCACCACAGGGCAATTAGCGGCTACGCCGCAGGATCAACCTTTAAGACGATCGTTGCGCTTGCTGCTCTCAATAACCCTGACGCGCGCTTCACCCCATCTACCACCATCGTCTCGAATGCTGGTTTCTACCACGTCAACCGGTGGTGGAAAGATTGGTATGCCGGAGGCCGGGGCTCCATTAACCTCACGACTGCCATGCAATGGTCGGTGAATACTTTTTTCTACCAACTCAGCCTGCGCACTGGAATTGATTCCATTGTCGATATGGCAAAGCGCTTTGGCATTGGAGAACAAATGATCACCGGACCGAATGGTCGTCCCATCTTCCCAACTGAAGACCCGGGTGTCATGCCAGGGCCGCAATGGATGGAAGACCGCGAGGATGCACGCTTTGCTAATTGGGCTAAAATGAAAGAAGAAGACCCTAGTTTTACCCATCGCCGCTGGCGTGAGCGCTGGAGTGATGGTCACACTCTGAACACATCGATCGGGCAGGGCTTTGTTAGTGTCACCCCCGTCCACATGGCTACCATGGTCAGCTCCATCGCGAATGGAGGGATTATTATGCAGCCTCGCCTCATTTTAGCGATCGCACGTGAAAAAGGCGGCGTGACGAATGTCATTGAGGAATATCCTGTGCGTGAACGTGGACGGCTGGATATCAGGCCTGATTATATGAAAGCGCTGCAAAATAGTATGCGCATGGTCGTTACTGGCGGAACAGCTGGCAGGGCCAATACCGACGCCTTCCCACTTGCCGGGAAAACAGGCACTGCTCAGCACTGGTCCGTCATTGGCGGAAGAAAAGTAAAGGATAACCGCGCCTGGTTCACAGGTTATGGACCCTATGAAAATCCACGTTATGCCGTCGCAATCGTTGTCGAAGGCGGAGCCGGTGGTGGCACCACCTGCGGTCCTATCGCCAAACAAATCTTTGAGAAAATTGCAGAAATGGAAAAGGGAGCTGCCATGGATATGGTTTACCTGACCCCCGCACGCGGGCACTTCCGAGGCATTTCAGGCGCTGTCGCTAACGAGTCCACTGCGACTCAGGATATCGATGCTGAGCGCCAGGAAAATAGCTCGGCCCGGCCCGGACGTTCTTTCTGGGACTTCATTTTTGGGAGAAGAAGGTAGGCCATGAACTCGATCATTGATTTTTTTAGTAAATTTCTCCGCATTCAGTGGCCTCTACTGGTGCTCATGACATTAGCAACGGCCTTGGGTATTGTCTTCATCCGCAGCGCGACCTTTATGAATCCCAGCCCGGATTTACAATTAGCCGCAGACAGACAAATCACCTGGATGGGAATTGCCTTTGTCGCTTATTTTCTCATGTCCTTCATCGATTATCGGATATGGATCAAATATGGATATGTCCTTTACCTGGGTGCTGTCGGGATTCTCATTGCTGTTCTTGCTTTCGGCGTAGAAAAGAATTTATCAAAAAGCTGGCTCCAGTTAGGTCCGCTCAGCATTCAGCCAGCAGAACTCTGTAAATTAGCCTTCATCTGCGGGATGGGATGGTTGATCACCAGCCTTCGGATTCATATCAAAAAAATCTGGCCACTCTTCATCTTCATTTTAGTCACCCTCATTCCTATGGCCTTAATTTTAAAACAGCCTGATTTGGGTTCGGCCATGGTGATGGGCCCAATTGCTTTTTTTATGCTTCTGGCAGGAGGAGTGAGGAAAAGGTATCTTGCCCTCCCGGTTCTGGCCGGTGTCGCCGGTGTTTATTTTTCCTACTGGGTTGTACATAAAGCAGAGTGGAATGGCACTGCTGAAGACCTGACCCGATGTATCCAGGAGGGCACCCTCATGTCGATTGGGAAGATACCGGATTCGGAAGATGCCCTGACCATGGACAGCCGGAAGAATACCGTTCCTGAAGATGCCACCGTTATCCTCAAGGCTTATCAGGTCAATCGGATACGGACCACTTTCAACCCGGACCTGGATCCTCAAGGCGCAGGCTGGGCGATTCGCCAATCATTGATTGCAGTGGGTTCCGGAGGCTGGAAAGGGAAAGGATACATGCAGGGAGACCAGAACATCTACGGCTTTCTTCCTCAAACCACCTCTCATAATGACTATATTTTCCCAGTCATCGCGGAGGAATGGGGCTTTGTCGGGGGAGCAGGAATTATCTTCATTCAAGCGCTCATCCTCTGGCTCATCCTGACCATTGGGGCCAGCACTCAAGACCGACCAGGAAGTCTTCTTTGCGCTGGCATGGCCGGCATGCTCTTTACACACTTTTTTATTAACGTGGGAATGACGATTCAGCTCGTTCCCGTAACCGGGATCCCTCTCCCCTTCATTAGCTATGGAGGAACATTCCTTGTCGCTTGCATGGCAGGCCTAGGGCTTGTTCAGAGTGTTTGGATCCATCGCAAACAACACACCGATGCTAGAAAGGCATATTCATGATTCTCAAAAAAATTAAAGAAATGATCACCGGAGAAAAAGAGCTCCGCAAGGAGCTCATTGTTAACGTCGACCCCCTCGAAACCCGTGTTGCTGTCTTGGAGGATGGCAGCCTCGAAGAATTTTCCATTGAACGCCCCAGTGACCGGAGCATCTCAGGCAATATTTATAAAGGGCGTGTTCACAATATCGAACCCGCCCTCAAGGCGCTTTTTGTCGATGTCGGGGTCGATAAAAATGCCTTCTTGCATTACTGGGACGCGATTCCCGCTGCCCTCGATTCCGGCTTCGAAAAAATCGAACGCTCAGGGAAAGCGAAGAAGAAAATCAGCCACCGGGACATCCCTAAGCTCTATCCTCCTGGATCAGACATCGTTGTCCAAGTCACCAAAGGGCCCATCGGCACCAAGGGAGCCCGCATTACCACCAATATTTCCCTCCCCGGGCGTTACATGGTGCTCATGCCTTACAGTGATCAATTCGGGATCTCTCGTAAGATTGAAAATCCTGATGAACGTAAGCGCCTCCGTCGCATTCTCGAAGAGTTAGAAGTGCCGGATGGCATGGGAATTATCCTCAGAACCGCTGGAGAAGGAATGAAAGCTCGCTACTTCGTGCGTGATTTAGCCATTCTTCTGGAGCGGTGGAGAAAAATCGACGCGGCCATCCAGCGCGGCCCCGCACCCAGCCTACTTCTCGAGGAACCCGACCTCGTCGAAAAATCAGTTCGTGACTTCCTTACTGACGAAATTGATCAAGTCGCCGTGGATGATGAAAATACCGCTCAGCGCATTCGTGATCTGGTCATGCCGATTTCGAAACGCTCTGTTAAGCGTGTCCATTGGTATCAGAATCCGGTCCCCATTTTTGATAAGTTTCAGATCAATACCCAGATCGATAGCGCTTTTCGCCGCAATGTCTGGCTGAAGTCAGGTGCCTACCTCGTCTTTGATGAAACCGAAGCCCTCGTTGCCGTTGATATTAATACTGGTCGCAATAAAGGTGGTAACGATACCGAAAATACCATCCTCAATACCAATATCGAAGCCGCCCATGAGATTGCCCGTCAGCTCCGCCTGAGAAACATCGGTGGATTAATCATTGTCGATTTCATCGACATGAAGCACAAGAAAGACCAGCACACCGTCGTTAAAGAGTTCAAGCACAGCCTGAAACGCGATAAGGCAAAAACCCATGTCCTTCCTATCTCACAACTGGGGATCATGGAAATGACCAGACAGCGCGTTCAGGAATCCATCAGCCGCTCTCTCTACATCGAGTGTCCGGCCTGTCGTGGCAAAGGATTTGTGAAGTCGTCTGAAACCATGTCAGTTGAACTGCAACGTGAAATTCAGCGCATTCTTGCTAAGGATAACAACCTCCATGAATTGAATATTACCGTTAACCCGGCGGTCATGGAGCGTCTGCGTTCTGAAGATGAAGAATTACTGGCCGACCTGCAACGTCGCTTCGAAGCCAAGCTCACATTCCGGGTCGATCACCACTTCCACATGGAAGAAATCAAAATCATCAATGCCCTTACTAAAGAAGAAATTAAGTGAAGGATGCAGACTGAGTTTGGAAGGCAAAACGCGGCTGATCATCAGTGGAAATGATGCCGGGGATGGTTCTCCAAGTATCCGGTAATCGTGGCGGTGAACACTTCGGTATACTCCTGGGCCTTTTTCTCACCTACCCCTTGAATCAGTGAGAAAGCCTCTGCGTCAGTCGGGTATTCACGGGCCATCAAACGTAGAGATTGATCTCCAAAGATAATATACGCGGGAACACCGCGGTCTTTTGCCAGGCTTTGCCTCAACGTACGTAAAACATCAAAGAGGTTTTCATCACACTCGATATCCCCCTCACTCCGGGTAGCGCGTCTCTTTTTCAATTCGAGTGCCTTGGCAATTCTGATCTCTTCTTTATTCTTGAGTGCTTCGATCGCCTTTTCGGTCAATTGAACCACGGAGTATTTGTCTGCTGTCTGTTGAAGGTAGCCCAGTCTGATCAGCTCACGCCCGATCCACTGCCATTCTTTTCGGGAAAAATCACTACCGATTCCATAAGTGGAAAGTCGATCATGGCCGCGTTGACGGACTTTCTCGGTATCCGCTCCGGTTAAGATTTCAATCAGATGATTGAGACCGGTTCCGTATCCGCCTGACTGAGCGACGCGAAAGACACAGGACAGCAATTTTTGTGAAGGAATCGTGGCATCCTCCCACTCTCTAGGATTCTGGCAGTTGTCACAAGCCCCACAATCTGAGGTGTTCCATACTTCCCCAAAGTAACCCAGAAGGTCAATTCGGCGGCAAGCTGGACTCTCCGCGTAGTGAATCATCTGCTGTAGCAGTTTTCTCTGATTCTGCTGCTGGTCGATATCACTAACCTGATCGATAAAATAACGTTGTTTCGCAGCGTCGCCTGCACTGTAGAGAAGCACACAGTCTGAGGGAAGACCGTCCCTCCCGGCCCTCCCCGTCTCCTGGTAATAACTCTCTATATTCTTAGGTAAGTCATGGTGAATCACGTAGCGCACATTCGGCTTATCAATGCCCATCCCGAAGGCAATGGTGGCGCAAATGGTCTTCGCCTCATCGTGTAGAAAGGCATCCTGATTTCTTGCCCGTTCCTCTGAAGACAGACCCGCATGATAAGGCAGCGCGGTATGACCACGTTCAGATAGTGAAGCCGCCAGTGTCTCGGTTCCATTTCGGCTCCCACAATAAACGATTCCAGACTCCTGCGGGCGCTCAGAAATCAGTTGGTGGACTTGATTTGTCGGTTTCTGCTTGGCAATCACTCGGTAATGAAGATTAGGGCGATTAAATGAAGCTTTGAAACAAGCTGGTTCCCTGAGACTGAGCCCACTCTTGATCTCCTCTTGCACCCGTCCTGTTGCCGTGGCCGTCAGAGCTAGAAAACTGGTCTTGGGCAATAATGTCCTCAACTTGCCAATTTGCCTGTATTCCGGTCGAAAATCATGTCCCCACTCACTGATACAATGAGCCTCATCAATCGCTACCAGACTGACCTCCCATTCCTGAAGGATCTGCTCCCAATGGTCTTGAAGGAGGCGTTCAGGTGCCAGATAGAGCAGCTTCACCTTCCCTTCATGCAAGTTGCGCATCCGCTCTCTAATCGCTTCTGCCGATAAGCTCGAATTGACATAGGTCGCATCGACACCGGCCTCTAACAAGGCATCCACCTGATCCTTCATCAGAGCAATCAGTGGCGAAACCACCACAGTCAATCCAGGCATCAGGAGCGCTGGAATCTGGTAGCAAAGTGACTTCCCGCCTCCCGTGGGCAAAAGGGCAAAGGTGTCCTTTCCCGCCATCACAGATTCCATAATCTCCAATTGATAAGGCCGGAACGAAGTATAACCAAAAACCTCTTTCAGCTTAGACTCTAACTGATTCTGTATTTCCTTAGGTGATTCCATTCAATTTCTATCCAGTCTATCTCGAAAGACTATTTCAACATCAGTAGCGCTCAACCAGCCTTAACCCTGTTTTTGCTGCTCCCGCAGCTCGCGAATGGCCTCTTTACAGTTCCCATTCGATGAATGGGGTTCAGGTCTTTAAGCGCCTCATAAAGTCGTTCTAAATGACCTGAGCTCAGGTCGATGCAGATAGCCACATCCTTGGTCATCATAGAACTGCCTCGCAACATAACCGCATATCCACCGACACACGTATACTTCACACCGGACTGCTCTAAGCGGAGAATTAAATTCTGGAATCGGTTCTGCATGCTCAGCCATTCAGCTTGGCAACACGCTCCTGTAAATCAACCATCTCATTCAGATGCGCATCATGAGATTCCATCCTCTCCAGAGGCGACAGCTCTAAATTGGCTTTGAGCAGAGAAATATCGATACCATAATCAATGGCACGCTGAATCGCATCACTGCCTTTCGGAGACTCAAAAACTCGCGATGATTTCCTCTCTGCCATCTCACCCAATCTAATTCACACACCCCCCTCCGGTCCAGATCGATTCAATTTTCCAAATGAGAGCAATAATGAAAGCTGACGTGCTAATGACTAGTTTTCTGACTCTGTAGGATGTAGAGGTAGTACATATGGGAATGAAAAATGATATCGGGCTGCCGAGATTTGAACTCGGGACCTTCCCGACTTCATCGGGACGCACTAGCTGCCTTTTGTATTCAGAATGAGATCTTTTATCGCCTGGCGGCTCTTCCATGATTTGACCTGGTATTCACGCTTTTGCGCTTCTCCGCGAGTTCGAAAGGTTTCCATGTGCACCAAGACCCATGGACGATGAGGCCGCGTTGATTTGTTGCCTCCAGATTGATGACGGTAAAACCGTTTGAGCAGATGATCGGTTGACCCGATGTAATACCTCCCATTTTTCTGACTCTGTAGGATGTAGAGGTAGTACATATGGGAATGAAAAATGATATCGGGCTGCCGAGATTTGAACTCGGGACCTCTAGTACCCCATACTAGCGCACTACCAAGCTGTGCTACAGCCCGATATCATTTTTCTTCTCACTTCCGTCTCCTTAGTGTGACCTTCCCGATTTGATTGGGCACACTTCTAAGATGTGCCATAGCCCCTAGCTTGTCTCAAACGTAACGGCTCGGAGTAACATTTCAACTGCAACTTCAAGGCGGTCAACGTCGAGCTTCTCGTGTCCTAAGGTCATATTCTTTCAAATCCGATTTCGATAGGGATATTATTCTGCCAACTACTCGGTATTTTCTGCGGGAGCAGGATCAATGCTCGCTATCGGTTCCACGGCTGCAGCAAGGGCGGGTTTCCGATCCTGACTGAGCTTGGTCATCTTAGCATCGTAGTAATAAAGGTCCTCGAAAAAGGCGATTGGTCCTTCTGATTCCAGGTCATTGGCAAAGGCGGTGAGATAGAAAATGTAGACAGGAATGGGCTCACCTACGGATACGTGCTGGCGCTCCCCTTCATACATCGCCTCGCGCACTCTCGATTCCGGCCAACTGCCAGTGGGTAAGGCATAGAGTGCGAGTTGTTCAGGTTTCTGAACTCGAATACATCCGTGACTGAAATCGCGCTTACTGTTGACAAACAATCCACGCTGGTTGGTATCGTGCAAATAAACCGAATGCTTATTCGGGAAAATAAATTTCACTAAGCCGAGGGCATTGTAAGGGCCAGCCGTTTGCCTGATCTTTAATTCTCCTTCTTTGACACGTTTTACATTCCCTCGAGAGGGACTGAACACCTCCGCATTGGCACTAAAGCGATCGACAATTTCATAGTTAAATTTTTTCAGGTAGCTGCGGCTCTTTTCAACTTCAGGGAGGATTTCTCCCTTAATGATACTGTTCGGGACATTCCAGTAGGGACGGAAAATGACGTATTCCATCTGATCGGCAAAGAGAGGGGTCCAGGTGCCCTGCGATGAGTCACCGACAATGACCCCCATTTCTTCGGACAATTGACCGCCTTCATAGGCACGCAGCTTAAATTCAGGAACATTGACGAGAATGTGTCTGTCCCCGAAATCGTCCGGCAGCCAGCGCCAGCGGTCCATACTCCAAGTGATTTTAGCAATCAGATCCTCAACAGGCACGTTCAGTGTTTTAAGAGTGAGTGGCCCCACGATCCCATCCGCATCTAAGCCCCGATTCGCTTGCATTTGGCGCACCGCGTCTTTGAGGGAATCATCATAGTAATTGAGTCTCGCCGGATCTTCCGGCACTTCCAACTCATAGCCTTCCTTAACCAGACGATCTCGAAGAAGGGGTACGAGCTCATAGCTTCCTGTTTCTATCTCTCTGTCTTTGATGCGATTGAGCAGGGAGGGATCGATTGCTTCCCAACCTCCTGACTCGGCAAGATCTCGGTAGGTGGCAAGGGCTCGTTTTAATTGTTGATATCCGGAATGCTGTGGAGAAAGCCCTTCCAAGGTCTTCCGCACTCCTTTCCGAGAAGTCAGTGGCCTCAGAATGGCCTTCAGGTTGAATTCTTTATCGAACCCTTCCCACGTGCTGACGATTTCTTCATACGGCAAGGAACCAAATCGTAAATCATAGGCAAGAGAAGTCACCGAAAGGGTGAGAGCCAGTTCAGCTTGAGCCGCTAACTGATAGAATTCTTCTTTTTCTGCTCCCTCGATTTTGGCAACTGCTGTTTCACCCTCTTCCGTAAAATAGCCTGCAGGATTGAGTGCGTGAGCGTGGGCGACTTTCTTGAGGCTGGACAGTTGTTTCGTCTGCGGAATGAGCTGGTCCTCTTGAAACCAGACAGGAAGGTAATTCTCTCCCTCATAATAGGCGAAGACTTGAGTCAGGACCTCACTCCGCAATTGAGAATATGGCTCAAGGAATGCCTCCGGTGCAGCGCATAATTCTCCGAGTCTGCGGGCAATCGAATCCGGTTCAGGCTCTGGGACCTGGATTTCCTCTTTTAGAGGCGCTGGCTCAGGCTCCGGTGCGACCTTCTCCGTCTCAACTTGTTCGACAGGTGGATCTACAGATGGAGGTGAAGGAGGCGATTTTTCTGAACAACTCTGCAACAAGCCAATCAAGATGGATAAAATCAGAACACTTAAGATTGGCTGCGTTTTCATTACGGTAATGATTTTAACATCAGTCGACCAATTTTCGGAAAAATTTTTTTCCTGCCTGAAGGATCATTCCCGTTTCAACGGCCAAATTGCCTTTGGGGTCACTGAATTTTTCTTCATTAATCTTCACAGCACCTTGCTGAACGAGCCGACGCGCGTCACCACTACTTTTCACTACTCCACTTTCTTGTAGGAGTTTACAAATCCAAATCGGGTTTTCACTCACTTGATGCTCTTCTAGATCAGCTTCCGCGAGGGATTTTTTCGAAAATCTAAGCTCAAATTGATCCCGGGCAATCTGGCCAGATCCTTTCCCGTGAAAGCGATCGACTAATCGACTGGCGAGAGACTTTTTCGATTCCATGGGGTGGGCTGAGGCGTCGAGCTCTTCTCCAAGTAAAAGCAGGTAGTATTTCTTCATGAGCTCATCGCTGATACTCATGACTTTGCCGAACATGGTTTCAGGGTCTTCTCTCACACCAATGTAGTTATTGAGAGACTTACTCATTTTTTCGACTCCGTCTGTCCCTTCAAGGATCGGAAGTGTCATCACGACCTGTGGTTTTTGGCCTTCTTTTTCCTGAAGCTCTCTTCCAGTGAGGAGGTTGAATAACTGATCACTTCCACCGAGTTCGACATCCGATTTGACCATCACGGAGTCCCAGCCCTGCATGATCGGGTACTGAAGCTCATGCATCATCACATCCTGACCTTTTTCCATACGCTCCTTGAAATCTCGGCGCTGGAGTGTCTGAGCCACGGTTTTCTGTGCCAGAAGCTTCATGGTATCCATTAAGGTCATCTGATCAAACCAAGTCCCATTCCAGACCACTTCCGTCTGGTCCCGGTTCAAAATCGAGAAAGCCTGGTCTTCGTATGTCTTGGCATTCGCGCGAATCTCATCCATCGACAACATCGGGCGGGTCGAATTCTTCCCGGTCGGGTCTCCAATCCGAGCAGTGAAATCACCAATAATCAAGACGGCCTGGTGTCCCAGGTCCTGAAATTGCCGTAGCTTCAAGAGTGGGACGGTGTGGCCAAAATGAAGATCAGGTGAAGTCGGATCCACCCCGAATTTAATCCGTAGTGGTTGACCTGACTTGAGTTTAGCAAGAAGAGCCTCTGCGGAATGAATTTCTGTCAGTCCGCGAGTGAGAAGATCCAGTTGCTCTTCAGGAGTCGCCATGAGTGAATTTCCACCCGGCAGGGCGTTCAAGCCCCTACCGGATGGATGATAAACTATTCGTCGTCTTTAGCTTCGGATTTTCCGCTTTGCCCGGGAGTGAATTCCTCATCGAGCTGCGCAAAAGCATCTCCCATCGAACCAAGCATGTCAGTGCTGCTGATGTTATCGAGTGCCTTCGATTCTTTCTTGAGCTGTTCTTCGTCATAGGAAGCGGCCTTGATCGAGAGACCAATGCGGCGCTCCGCGCGGTCCACCTTGATAACCCGGGCTTCGACTTCTTCACCGACCTTGAGAACATCTTTCACTTTAGAAACACGTTCTTCACTGATCTGAGAAATATGAACTAAGCCATCGATTTCGTCAGCTAACTGAACAAAGGCTCCGAAGCTGGCGATCTTGCTGATCGTTCCCTTGACCAGATCTCCAAGTTTGTAATGGGTATCGATATTTTCCCAAGGATCGGTGCCGAGCTGCTTGATCCCGAGACTGATCCGCTGATTCTGTTTATCGATCCCCAACACTTGAGCATTAATTTCATCACCCTTCTTGAGGATTTCTGAGGGGTGATTGATCTTACGTGTCCAGGAAAGGTCAGAAACGTGGATCATACCGTCGATTCCTTCCTCTAATTCAACAAAGGCTCCGTAGGCAGTGAGGTTACGGACGATTCCCTTCACCTGTGCATTCAGCGGATAGCGCTCTTGGATTGTATCCCATGGATTATTTTCCATCTGGCGTAAACTCAGAGATATCTTCTGCTCTTCAAGGTTGATATCGGTGACCTTCGCTTGAACTTCCTGACCAGACTCGAGCACGTCTGAAGGACGCGCCACACGCTTGGTCCATGAAATTTCGGAAACGTGGATCAGACCTTCGATGCCTGGCTCCAGTTCGACAAATGCCCCATAAGGTACGAGAGTGGTAATCTTACCGCCCACTTCACTATCGACAGGATATTTATCAGCGATCTTCTCCCATGGATTATCGAAGCGCTGTTTCAGTCCCAGAGAAACACGCTCTTTATCGCGGTCTATTTCCAGGACCATAACATCCAGTTCCTGCCCGATGGTGAGTTGCTCTGAAGGATGGTTAATCCGTCCCCAGCTAATGTCAGTAATATGAAGAAGTCCATCCAGCCCATCGAGATCGATGAAAGCACCAAAGTCGGTGATGTTCTTGACGATCCCCTTCACAACGGAGCCCTTGTCAATATTGCCCAGAAGTTGAGAACGCTTCGCTGCCCGTTCTTCTTCAATGATTTCACGGCGAGAGAGGACGACATTCTTACGGTCCTCATTCAATTTAACAATTTTACAGGTGATCACCTGATCTTCGTATTCCTTCAGATTTTTTGGAGGTACGATATCAATCTGAGAAGCTGGCATAAAGGCTTCAACACCGACATTCAGCATGAGGCCACCTTTAACGATTTTACGGACGCGACCTTCAACGGTTCCACCTTCATTATAGAGAGCGACCACTTTGTCCCAGTTTTGTTTTTGTGCTGCCTTCTGGCGGGAGAGGACGACCATCCCGTCGTCATTTTCAAGCCGCTCGAGAAGAACTTCGATTTCCATGTTTTCTTCGATGGACTGAGGATCTTCAAATTCGTCGAGGTCAATGATACCTTCTGATTTATACCCAATGTCAACGATGACTTCTTTGGGACGTTTTTCGATAACGAGGCCTTTAATGATGCTGCCTTCGCGGTAATTCTGGAGGGATGCCTCCAAAAGGGATTCCATGTCTTTCATAATGAGTGGATCGATCAGGGAGAAAAAAGAGGCCGTGAGCCTGCAGGATTAAACTGATCGGGGGGCAAGAGAGAAGCAAATGCCCCGAATGAGTTGGTTAAGGTTAAGTTTTGTGGTTGTTTAATAGTTGTTCCCCGCCGCAACCAAAGTTTGGTCACTCTTAAACGGGTCGTGAAACATAGGGTATGCTCTCTATATCCTGCAAGTACTTAATTTACCCTCAAGTCCCTGCCGGCTTAATGTGGGTAATGAACTTATAGGTCTCGCGGCTCGCAGATGGGGCAACATAGATATACCGCTCCGAGGGGCCAATTTCGATGGTCTTCCAGGGCGTGGTGGTCAGGGTTCGATTCTGAGGATCTTTAAAGAGAGTCCGCACTTCAATACTGACAGGAATTTGAGCCTGATTGTAAATCAGAGTCTCTCCTAAAAAGATGGAATTTTCGTCATAGGAATAGCTTTGATCCTGAATTTGGATTTTCTGGGCAAGTGACTCTCCCTGGAGAAACGCGGTCGCGACTTCCTCTGTTCCCGGTATCAGCCTGGGGTCATCAGCGACCTTCGAAGGGCTGGAACAGGCAGAGACCAAGCCGATCAATACAAATAGGAAAGGCAGAGTGCGATTCATGTTTCTAAAATATGCCTTTGCTTCATCCATTGTTCTAGTTAGAATTTTAAATGATGAATTTATTGCAGATACTCGCTTTTGGCCTGCCACAGGGCCCCGAATGGTTAATCATCTTCCTTGCCATTTTACTCCTTTTCGGTGCCAGCCGACTTCCTACCCTAGCCCGTTCAATCGGAAAAAGCATGGGTGAATTCAAAAAAGCCCGTGATGAATTCGACCGTGAAATCAGATCTGCTGCTGAGGAGAAAGAGCAGGAAAAGATCTCCGCGCAAAACGACAAGACTGAATCGTTCACTCAAACCGAGACCGAAAAAGAGAAGTCTTCCTCCTAGAAGCACCTTCCTTCTAGAATTTCGGCGCGAAGCCGGATCCTCTTACGAGGGCAACCAAACCTAAAATCAGACAGCTGTAGATCTGCAGCCATAGCCCAATACTCCAGGTAATTTGACCGAGGAGCATGTCGTGATACGCGGCGTCCAGTTTCCACCGGGCGATCATATAATAAAGGATTAAACTACATCCCGTCAAAAGGACCCATCGCCCTCGGAAGGACTGCAGGATTTGAATGAAGAGGAAAATGCTAAGTAAGGGACCGACCAAAATGCCCTTCATCATCCATTTCCCCCAGCCTTCACCCCAAACCAAGTCTGCCACCAGTCGTGTCAACTTTCCTTCGGCAGTATCCTCCTCCGCCCAGAGAAGAAGTTGATATCCTGTTGCCCCGGAAACCGGGTCTTTGGTCAGCGCTTGCCAATCGGTTTGTCGCATCGTGATCCAGGTCGCTACCCAGCCCTCTTCGGATGAGGTCAGTTTCTGAACCAGCCTTTCCGGACCAGCTGGATTGAGGCGCACCCAGGGTAAGAGCGTGGCGACCACGATGAGAATCAGGAAGCCGAATGTCATCTTCAGGGAAAGAGGAATTTTTTTCATGAACCTGTATGCCCTACCGACAAAAATCGTATCTAGCGATTTGTTTTTTCATATAAGGGGTACTACTCTATCCCTTCATGGTTAACGAAAAGAATGAAAAAACGAGCTCTCTGATCGATAAACAGAGTGAGCAGGACACCCGGAAAATCCGCATTAACAAGGTGGGCGTCCGCGACATCCAGCACCCGATCGAGGTCATGGATAAGGCGAAAGTGAGGCAAAATACGATCGCAGATCTTTCGATCAGTGTCGACCTCCCTCATCACTTCAAAGGAACGCACATGAGCCGCTTTGTCGAGGTCCTGAACTCACACGGCAGCCTCATTCACGTTGAGAATATGAGTGAGATCCTCACGGAATTGCGGGAGCGTCTGGAAGCGGAAACCGCTCATATCGATTTTCAATTTCCCTATTTTATTGAAAAGGAAGCCCCTGTCACCGGTGCCAGGGGTCTCATGAATTACGAGGTTAAATTTGAAGCGGCCGCCAATGCGGAACGCAACTCACTGAGGCTGAGTGTGACGACCCCGGTAACCACACTCTGTCCCTGTAGTAAGGCGATTAGCGCGCGGGGAGCACACAACCAGCGCAGCTATGTCACCATCACAGTGGAATCCGATGAGGTCGTCTGGATCGAAGACCTCGTAGCCATCGCTGAGGAATCAGCCAGTTGCGAGCTCTTTTCTCTTCTCAAACGGGAGGATGAAAAGTTCGTCACGGAGGAAGCCTATGATCACCCCGTCTTTGTGGAAGACCTGGTCAGGAACGTCGCCATGCGCTGTAATGCGGATTCCAGATTAAAATGGTATCGCATTGAAGCCGATAATATGGAAAGTATTCATAACCACAGCGCATTTGCTGTCATCGAAAACGGGAAAAGCACACACATTGATATCGACTTATGAGTAATATATTAGATCAGTTTAAGCATCTGGACGCCGTTCAGGTGAAAAGCGGAACAGAAGTCATAACGGAGGGAAGTGATCTCAATCAACTTCACGTTCTCGCCTATGGAGGAGTCGATATTTATAAAGGAGAGACCAGGGTCGCCAGCGCCAACCAGCCCGGATCTGTCTTCGGCGAAATTTCTGTTCTGCTCAAAACTCCATGCACTGCCACCGTTAAGACGACCCAGGACAGTACGTTTTATATCGTAGAACAGCCCGATGCCTTTCTTCAGGCCAACCCTGTCGTCGCTTTACATGTCTCCAGATTACTTGCAGTCAGGTTAAATAACCTCACCCAGTATCTGATCGATGTAAAAAATCAATTTGAAGGCGATGATCATATCGGGATGGTTGAGGATATCCTCAACACCCTGATTAACCGCCAGCCTAAAGAGCTTTAGCGCGGGTAATTGCCTCTCATCTCATCAGCCGGAGGCAACCAGGCTTTGCCTTTCACGGCCTTCCAGTGAATCCCAAGTCGCTTCTTCTGATTCCAGATCAAATGAAATCATGGTCGGGACAGGGCCGATTTGCTTGCCAGGATTAAAAAGCCAAGTTTTCCCGATTTGATCTTTCCAGCTTCCGTCACCATAGAATGGCGCGTTGTGAACGTGACCACCGAGAACGATATCAGGCTGATATTTTTTCACCCAATCGATAAGGAGTGTCGAACCGAAATGACGTTTACCATTCCAACTGGTAGGTGATTTATCGGCGGGCTCATGAAAGGCCCAGATCCTGCGGCTGACGGTTTCCTTTTGCGCTTGCTCGACCTGATGTTTAGCCCAGGCCTCTGTTTCAGGACCATTGACCCAGGGGAGAAGAACGACTTGGCAGCCATCGGTCGTGAAAGTATCCCCATCCACATACATGTCATGCTGTCGGCAGCCCTGTAGCCAATTGGCATAATGTTCGCCCTCCTGTTCTGAATCGAAATCGTGATTTCCAGAAATGACAGCCAGCTGACAAGATCCGATCAGCTTTTGAAAATACTTATCCACGACGACCGTCTGAAGGTCTTTTTCAAGGAATCCGCCCATATCCAGTAAATCACCGGCGATAATAATGAGGTCATACTCATCTTTTTGCCCTACCAGCCAGTCGAATTGCTTCAGGGCATAGTGTAAATCTGCTACGTGGAGGACCTTCATCCTCTTAAGCTAACGCCTATCAGACCAAGGTCAATGCGCACCGTGGCAGGCTTTCGTCTTCAAGATCAGAGGCTGCCTTCCGAACTGCTTTTCGTAGGCATCACCGATTACGGCAGAAAACTCGGCAGTTTTCTCCTGATCCAGAAGGTGAATCGTTGCCCCGCCGAATCCCCCTCCACTGAGGCGAGCCCCCTTACAACCATCAAATCCGGCGGAAAAGTTGACGAGAAAATCCTGCTCCGTACAGCTGTTTTCAAAATTCTCGACCGAACTCCGGTGCGATTCGAACATCAATTTACCGAACGAATCCATATTGCCATGGGCCAGACAGCTGACCGCACTGGCGACACGCGCTGTTTCCCCGACCACATGGACCGCGCGGCGATAGACCCGTTCCGGGAGCAGGGATCGTCTTTCTTCTAATTCTCCGGGGGTCACGTCACGCAGGAAGGGCACCCCTAATAATTTCGCTGCCTCGGAGCAATCGGCATGTCGTTCGTTATAATCTCCGCTGTCTAAAGCATGATTCACCCCTGAGTGAACGATGACAAATTCCGTTTCCTCACCCAGAGGCAAGTGGCGGACTTCAAAACTGCGGCAGTCAATAAAGGTGGCGTGATTCTCCTTACTCATTAGCACTGAGATTTGATCGAGCAGCCCGCACTTCACCCCTGAAAAGTGATGCTCTGCCCATTGACCTGCTTTGGCAATCTCGAGCGGAGCGAGCTCTTTACCGGGATTCAGCTTCAGCAACTGGAGTGCGGTCGCGATTTCCAGAGCGGCGCTGCTACTCAGTCCGGAACCAATCGGAATGGTCGTGGAAATATGGAGGTCGGCTCCTTTCAGCGCTACTCCAGCTGACTGAAGCGCCTGACCAACTCCAATGACATAATTCGGCCAGGTCGGGGCAGGCTCCTTCTGGGGGGTAAACTGATCGATCCATCCCGACCATGAATCTGGAAATCCCTCTGAGGATAAATTGAATTGAGTATCTGCACGCCCTGAGCCACTGATGGTCGTACCCACGTTAATCGCAATCGCCAGGACGAGACCCTCATTGTAGTCCGTATGGTTTCCTAACAGTTCTGCTCTGGCAGGGGCATAAGTGGTTCTCTCATTCATATCAGTAGCTTGGTGATTTCATCTACAACGACCCTCCCTTTCCGGGTCAATGTGATCTGCCCACTCTGATTCAGGATATACCCTTCCTGCCTGAGGTCATCAACCGTTTCTGCATGCCCAGAGATGATTTGAAACGGAATACCCTGACTCGTTCTCAGCCCGAGAAGGATCTGCTCCTCTTCCCGCTTTCCTTCGTCGATGACTTCATTTTCTTCCCAGGCCCCCATCCCGGACGCGACATGTTGTGCGTAAGCATCGATCTGGCCGGGATTTTTTCGGCGTTGATTCGAAATAGTGGAGACGGCTCCCGTTCCTAATCCGAGATAGTCATGGCCTTCCCAGATCGATTGGTTATGGAGGCACTCATACCCCGGCTTGGCAAAGTTGGAGATTTCGTATTGCCGATATCCCGCCGCGTCCAGTCGTTCCATCACGAGATGGTAGAATTCGTTCCCCTTTTCATCATCATCCTGCCACTGTCCAGATGACAGCTTTTCATAGAATTCCGTATCTTCTTCATAGGTGAGGTTGTACGTAGAGAGGTGCTCCGGGTTCAGTTCGATGGCCTGTTCGATCGATTGCACCCATTGATCCTCTCTTTGACCGGGCACGTTAAACATCAGATCGATACTGATGTTCTGGTGCCCTGAATCCCGGAGGATTTTCATCACTCGTTTCACCGTGGACCGTTCATGGGTCCGCCCCAGGGTTTGCAAAGTGGCCTGATCAAAAGCCTGCACTCCCAGGCTCACCCGTGTGATCCCCTTCTTAAGGAGCAGATCCGCCTTTTTGGAAGTAATCGTCTCCGGATTTGCTTCGATCGTGAATTCCCTCTCCGCCTGCCACGGCCAATACTGAAATAATTCCTCTAATTGAGTGGGGCTCAATGCAGTAGGTGTCCCACCTCCCCAGAAAATGGTATCCGGATGAACTTGAAACTGCTTTCTTGCCCAGTCCATTTCCTGCCTTAAGGCCCCTAGATACACCTTGATCTGGGCCGACAAATTCCGTGTTTTGGCAAAGGCACAGTACGGGCAGATGTGCGTGCAAAACGGAATATGTAAATAGAGGTGCCGGATCATTTCACTCGTTACGATCAGACCTTCCCATGCTTGGATAAAAAAGGTCCTCAAATAGAAATTCAAACCTAATCTGCAGTCATGTCACTCCCCGTCACCAGAAAAGAAATCTTTGGCTGGTGCTGCTATGACTTCGCTAATTCCTCTTACACTACCATCATTATTACGGTGGTTTACAGCCGCTACTTTCTGGAAGTGGTTTTTTCCGGGCAAAGTGAAGGCTACTTTTGGTGGGGCGCCACCCTGGCCATCTCTCAACTCCTCGTCATTGTCGCCTCACCCCTGCTCGGTCGCATGGCTGACCAGCATTCTCTGCGTAAACGCTTTCTCATGGTCAGCACCGCGGTCTGTGTTCTTGCGACTGGCTTATTAGGTTGGACCGGCTCCGGAACCATTCTCATCGCCATCAGTCTGGTCATCTTGAGTAATGCGGCCTTTTCTCTAGGGGAATCCTTTTGCTCCTCCTTCCTTCCGGACCTGAGCACAAAAGAGAACATTGGCCGAATCTCTGGCTACGGTTGGAGCTTTGGCTATTTCGGTGGATTGATCAGCCTCGGTCTGGCTCTGCTCATCGTCTTCACTGGAGAAGAGGGTGATCCGGACCGCACCCGCTGGATCTTTCCCATCACCGCTACCTTCTTCCTCATTGCCTCTCTACCGACATTTGCCTTTCTGACCGAACGGTCAACTCAAGACAAGAATCCGCCTCCGCAGGGAACGATCATTCGTCAATTCATTCAGTCTCTTGCCCATCTCAGGGATGAGCATCCCGACTTGCTTCGCTACTTTATTTGCTTTCTTTGTTACATGAGTGGGGTCACCGCCATCATCGCCTTCGCCTCCATCTATGCTCGGGATGTTCTCGCCTTTACCGTGACGGAGACCATTGGTATGTTTATTGCCCTCCAGTTGAGCAGTGCGCTCGGGGCTTTTTGCTTCGGGTTTTCTCAGGACCGGATCGGGGCCAAGACCTCCCTCCTGATCTCATTGGGTCTCTGGCTCGTGGTCTGCCTCAGTGCGGCCCTCGTTCAAACCAAGCTCCAGTTCCTCTTTGTCGCCGCGCTCGCCGGTCTCGTCATTGGCTCGACTCAGGCCATTAGCCGGGCCGTGGTTGGAATTCTCATGCCGGAGGGAACCTCAGGGCAGACCTTTGGTCTCTGGAACAGCTTTGCTAAAGGGGCTGCCATCATTGGGCCACTTACTTTCGGTATCGCAGCCAGCTTCCTGGACCCACGCATCGTCGTCCTCTCTTTAGCTCTCTTTTTTCTCTTCGGAGGTTGGATTCTCCTCGGCCTGCCTTTAAAATCGACCCGTCATGATTAGGACCAAGCAAAAGGAAATGTCGACCTATTCGGCCCTGCGCCTCTATCGCGAGGTCAAGTCCATCCGCAGACGTTCCGCAGGTGAAGAGAATAAGATTTTCCTCTGGATCGGCGGCCATTCCAGTGACCGCCCTTTTCGTAAAGTGCTCCGATCCAGTTATATCGATTGCTGGAATGAGGAAGTTCCCCTCCTCAATGCTGACCCTGTCGTACGTTCTTTACCCAAGGGTGAAGCCGCCGATCTGACCCGTAAGTTACTGGAAAATCGTATTTATGACCGGCTCGCTGCTCATGCTGACGAACTCAACCGTTTAGAAAAAACCTTCGAATCGACCCATGGCCGCCCCATGTCCCCTCAAGAAGCCTCTCTCTATGCCGGCTCGGTCCTAAAAAAGCAGCCTATCGATCAACAGCCCGCTCCCGATCAGCGCGCCCGAAACGCCCGCCGCCAGTGGCTCCACCAGATCCTCGGTAAAGTCCAGGACCGCAATAGAAATCAGGCCGATCGACTCCAAGCCCAATGGATCGAGATCGTCGGCGTCGAGGACTCCATGCAAACCGAATTATCCCGCCTCGATCGGCTCCGCGGCATCGCCTACGTCCGCTCCCTTTCTCCCGGAGTCTCACAGAAGCTAAAGAGAAACCCCGTCATCTGCGAAAAGTTATCAGCCACCTTCGGCTGTAAAATCAAACAACTCGTCTTTCGCTAATCCGTCGATTTCCCATTGACAGATAGATAGATTTTTAACAACCTCCGAAATAGTTTATCTTCTTAATCATTAGAGAGGTAAGCCCTTATTCTATGTTTTATCGTAAATACACATCATTGACGGTCGTTATGCTCTTGCTTGCCACCCAAGCAGCCATGAGCCAGACCACGGTGACGAACATTCTCGATGGAAATGGACAAGCCGTCGGCTCACGTGTCGATGTCGACCTCGAAGACGTCATTGCCGGAACTCTGGTAGGGGATAAAGTTGTCGGAAACGACTCGACGGTAACGTCTCACCAGCCATTCGCTGATCTCGGAGATCCGGGCACCGCAACAGAAACCTTTTTCGAAATTGGTTTTACCATTAATGTCACGGGTGGGATTGGACTCGGTGCGCTTTATGACACAGATCGTCGTGAATATTCAGACGATAATTTCGCAACCACAACCACAGACTACGATGACGTTCAGGCTGCCATTGCGCTCAACGGCGGGGTCATTGATAGCTCCATCCGGGCAAACCCGGGCGATGCTAGCGCCGGAGAAGATCCTGATCTGGAAATTGACACTGGACCTCTCGAAAACGGAGAGGAAGTTTGGGAACTTGGAAACTTGGATACTGCCATCGGTCCGGATGGAAATCTTGCATTTCCGGATGGTCTTGCTACTCGATTCGGGAATACGTTGATCATCCAGGAAGGTCCGGTCTCCAATAACGATCAACGAGATGGGGGATTGCAAAATATCCAAGGTAATCAGGGAGATAATAACGGTAATCGTGCACCGGATGATAATTCAGGTGGAGGAACCATCACCTTAGACTTCGAGGCCGACCTCACTCGTCTCAGCTTCGTCTGGATCGATTTGGATAATTCCAACAATGTCACCATCACTTTTTCTGACCTCGTCGATGCTAATGGAGATAGCATCGCCGGTTCTGTTGAATTCGAATTCGCTACCTTTGAAGACGGCGGTGCATTCGATGTCGATGCAGGTTTTGGTGATGAAAGTGCAGATTACGTCAACTTAGATATCGATGATCTCAATACTGCAGTAACCCTCGCACCAAGTGACGGCGATCTGACCGCAACTGGTGTCACACAAACGATCGGTGGTTTCCGAGAGGTTTCTTTCGATCTGGGTGGGAAAAGTGGTAGTATCGGAGCCATTGGCTTTGATACCCGACTGGTGGCCATCCCGGAGCCCAGCACAATTGTCTCCGGATTTCTTTTAGTGAGCCTCGGGGCTTTCGCTTGCGTGCGCAGGTGGAGAAGCCGGAACGATTCTACTTAATGGCATCCTGAAAGAGACGTTGTTCCTGTTCCATCAGGGTCTGCGCATAAGCACCCGAATAAAGAGCAGCTGCTTCTGCCTTCCTTCCACTAGCCGCTAAAAAGACAGCTCGGTAAAATTGAATCAACGCATTCGACTGCCAGCCCGTTTCCAGAGAATCCAGGACCACCAGTGCGGCCTCCGGCTCCTCTTGCCGATACTGGGAGAGGGCGTAATTGACAGCAATCGCCAGCTGCTTCGGCTGCTTTTGATAGAGTTCAGCGGCGCGCTCATGAGCCCGTTGGGTTTGGATTTCCAGGAGCAGGCTGAGATAGATGAAATCCAGCTCGTATCGGAGTTGATCGGGACGGTCATGCATCAGTTCACGGCTCAGCCTCATTAAGCCATGCGGGTCTGAAAGAGTTTCATAAAGGTCCTTCAGCGAAGCTAAGGCAATGTCGGCATAGACCTCGTTTTCATAAATGTCCCAAAGCAGCTCGGCAGTTTCCTCTGACCAATCAGCCCAGGTCTTCATCGCCGCCATGAGAATGACCTGGACCTCGCGCTCACGACCAATCCGTTTTAAAATCCGGTCCCAGCGCTGCTTCGATGCCAGAGGATCTCCTCCTAACTTTTCCACCCAGGCAAGGAGGGCCTGCCGGATCAGCTCATTCTTTCCCCATGGGCCCCCAGCTTCCAGTTTATCCATCGCCAGTTCCATCTGATCCAAGGCCACCAGGAATTGCACCTCAGAGATCTTCGGGTAAATCGTTTCCTGAACCTCTTCCGGCAAATCCTTCATCCAACTGAGTCCGCTCTCAGCCTTCTCTTCTACGATCAGGAGGTTGGTCACCTTCGCCAGAATGACGGGCTTTTTTTGAATCAATGTCTTGCTCGCCTTCAGAGCTCGGTTTAAGGCAGCCTCATCTAAACGGGCGGCGATATAAATTAACTTCATCACATCTGCTTCGTTTTGAAATTGCGTCAATTGGTTGATTTCGACCGCCATCGTCCAGGCTGTTCTGACCTCAGCGTATCCGAGCGCGCTCTGGAGAAGCTCACGCCGAGCGGACACCGCTGTTTCTTTCCGGGCAAAAAGTTCTGCCGTGAGTGCCTGCGTTTCTGTCGCCTTTTCTTTTTCCCGCTGAACCAGCAAGAGGCGATATAACATTAACTTCGCCTTGAGATTCACAGGCTCTGACTTCAATCCTTCCCGTGTCCGAAATTCCGCTTCCGGGTACAGTTTCTTTTTTTCAAGGGTCTGAGCATAGAGGAAATGAAAGTCGGCGCTAAGATCCCGCCGGTCAGAATGACGGTACAGAACCCGGTAGGCAGAGCCAGATTGTCCGGCTTCCATGAGCCGCGTCGCATACTGGAGGGCGACCTCTTCATTCTCAGGCTGGAGTTGGTTCAGGCGTTCCCACCAGTTGAGTGCTTTCTTGCCGGACAGGTTTTCGCTCACCATGGCCAGCTGTCGAATCGTAAAGGGATCATCAGGGCGTTCATGGAGCACCTTCTCATACCATTCCACGGCCAATTCCCAGTCTTCCGCCTGCCGGGCATTCCAAGCGGACTGACTATAGAGCTTCACTTTCAAGGTCGGCCAATAGATGGCAGCACCGGACCCAATCACCACCACCAGTAAGCCGACCACAAGCGCAATGCCATGCCTTTTCTTCAAATTCACCACACCATCATGGCATAGCATCAGCGATAATCCAGATTACTCACTGGCCAAGAGGTAGATTCGTGCTTGTTTAAGAGGGATGAGAAAACTGGCAGCGATTTGGGGAGTGGTGGGTGTGCTCGCAATTTTAGGACAGGCGATCTACCGCCTGACCTACATTGCCATCGACGCTTTTGAGGGAAACCCCATGCTCTGGTACCACTGGATAGCTCTTGTCCTCTGCATTATCTTCATGTGTTACTCAGAAGGGTATAAAGGCTTCCAGCTCAAGTTCTCTCCCCGGGTCGTCTCCCGGGCACGCTACCTCTCCAGTCATGCCACCTTACTTCAGGGAATCCTGGCCCCCTTCTTTTGCATGGGATTTTTTCACGCTACCAAGAAACGGATGATTACGACCTGGATACTCGTCTCGGTCATGGTCTGTCTCGTCATCTTAGTCAAAGTCTTCACTCACAACCAGTGGAGAGGCATTATCGATGTCGGGGTGGTGATCGGACTCCTCTGGGGATCGATCGCTATCCTCATCTATAGCCTGAAGGTCTTGATCGGAAAACCGTTCGATTATCCGCCTGACCTGCCTGAAGATTCCACTGAGGTCACTGCCGAGTCGGCGGAAGCTTCGTAACGGTCTCTTATCTTATCCCAAATCTCCGCAGATTCCTGATGCACGTATTCGTGACATCGCTGGATCTCGGCTTGCCGTGATTGCAGGTTCTCATTCGCCACCTTGGCCAGATCATCCAGATTGTATAAATAGACACCATCCAGGTTCGCGGCCTTAGGCTCGACGTCACGCGGCATCGCTAAATCAATAATGAAGAGTGGCCTCCCCTTCCGTTGACTCATGATTTTCCTAATTTCGGATTCAGTCAGCATCCACTCACTCGAGAGCGTGGAGGTGATGAGAATTTCATGTTTGGGCAGTTTCGTTTTCCAATGCTCGAAGGCGATGGTGTCCGCTTGATACATTCTGGCGATTTCGTCTGCCCGATCACGGTTCCGGCCCGCAAAAGCCGGGGTCGGCAGTCCTTCACTGATGAGCACTTTAATCATGGCTTCCGCCATTTCTCCTGTCCCCAGAACCATCGCCTGCGCCCGGTCGAGCTTTCCGTAGATCCGCTCTGCGAGTCGGGCCGCCACGGTTGGGGCACTGACCTGCCCTTTCCCAAGACTGGTATTGGTCCGGATCCATTTACCGACCCTGAATGTCTGCTGAAAAAGTTGATGCAGTATTTTACCGGCGGTGCCTTCATTCGTCGCTCTCTGGTAGGCTTGCTTCACCTGGCCGAGGATTTCCGTTTCGCCAATCATCTGGGAATTCAACCCAGCCGCGACTTGTAAACAATGCTGCACCGCGTCCGCCCCGCACTTAGAGACTTCGATTTGAGTCCATATTTCTTGAGGGGTATCGGTCACCTCCGAGAGGAGGTCACGCACTTCAGAGAAATTGGGTTCTTGATGCTCGAGTAGATACAGTTCCGTCCGGTTACAGGTATTGAGAATCAGCGATTCAGCAAAGTGATCCTTGAGTTTGACCTTGGAATAAAGCAAATCCACCTGAGAAGCATTGAGGGTCACCTTCTCCCGCGTCTCCATATCAGCTTGATGGTGATTCGTTCCATAGACGATCAATTGAGGCGTCGTATCCTGCTTCATGAGGTCGCCTCCTGATTTTCCACTCCATCCTGCTCCGGCAAGTATCGACTGCGGTCAACTGGAGCCAATGACAAGAGTGCGACCAAAAAGAGAAAAAGCGCAATCAGGCTCAATCTGGAAGCGCTCACTTGACCAAGAAGTCTGAAAATCAGCAGAGTCAAGTAGGCCAGCCAAACCGCAACCGTTGAAATCAATTTGAAGGTGGTGACCGTATCCTGTGAGTTCACCCAGTAAGCCCAACCCGGTATCAGTGAAAGGGAAAAAATCAGAACACCCAGAACCAGCAGCCGGAAATTGACCTGATCCAGTTCGAAAATGGAAGGTAAAAAGCGGAAGACGCCTTGCCCTCTTTGCTTTTTTAATCCGTAATTCTGCGAGAGATACATGAGCGAGGTCAGGGCCAGGACACCAAAGATCCCGTAACTGAATACCGCCAGCGCAGCATGCGCTTCAATCCAGGCATCCCCGCCAAAGTAGCCAATCTCGTATTCTGAATCCAAAGCCGGAAAGGCGAGAGACGCCAATCCTCCGACGGAAGCCATCGCCGCACTAAAGAAGCCCAGCAGACTCATCCGAAAAACGGGCCCGATGACAAAATACAGCACCATCGCTGACCAGGTGACAAATTGGATCATCTCAAAGGGATTTCCGAGCGGGCACCCTTCTACAGCCATTCCTCTCTGGTAGAGCCCCCATGATTGCAGGAAAAGACCAATACCTAATCCGACCATGAATAGCGGGCGGTTATGAAGCCGGTTGCGGACTAAGGCAGATAGGGCAAAGGCAAAGCTGATCGTATACAGCACGGCTGCACACCAGAGTAAATCTCTACCCGATTCGATCATTCGTTTATCTTAAGCGTGATTCAGTGCTTCTGCCAATTCATAGCCTGACAACAAACACTGCGGCAGGGAAACTCCCTGACGATAGTTCCCTATGAAATGGAGATGATCCCACTCTGACTCGACTTGGTCGATTTGCTCTAGGATCCGGGAGTGGTCTTGTTCAGGCTGCGGAATCGATTGCGGCCAACGGTTGATCCACCATTTGACTGGCTCCCCTGAGAGTCCCAGGTAATCCTGCAGCACCGCCCGGACAAAGCCTTGAAGCGTCTCATCATCTCTGCCCGCCCTCTCCGGTTGGGTCCGCCCCCCGATAAATGAAGTGAGCAGAACCTGATCAGGCGGACACCGTTGCGGGAATAAAGAAGAAATGAATAACGTGCCTAATACAGGCTGAGTTTCTGTTGATGGGATCAGCATCCCAAATCCATCGAGTGGATGAGAGATCGCATCACACGGGCAGAGGCAGGAAACCGAAACCAAAGCCGGGTGAGGAATCTCTGCTAATCCTCTTACCTGCGATAAGAGATCAACCGGGAGCGGAAGGCGAGCAACGGTGTGTGCCGGAACCGTCAATATCAGCTTCCCCACTTCAGATCGACTCTCATTCCCTTTCTCAGAAGTCCAGGCGACCTTCCAGCCCTGATCCCCGTCTGGAATGATCTCTTCAATTTCTGCTCCGCAATGAAGATCCTCACCCACCTCAGAGGCAAAGGCCTCGATCATTTGCCCCAGCCCTCTTTGAAAAGAAATGAGCTGTCTTTTGATGGCGTGCTTGGATTTTTTCCGTTTCAACATGCCCATGAATAAGGAGCCCTGCTCCTCTTCCAGCTGTTTCAGAAATGGAAACGTTCCTCCCAGGGATAGCTTCTCTGGATCACCGGCATAAATTCCAGAAACAAGGGGTTGAAAAAACTGCTCGTAGGCCTCTGGTCCCAGACGCCGACGCACGAAATCTGCCAGTGTTTCCTCTTTCTCCTCAGCCGACGCTCTCTTAGGAATCAAAGGTTCCTGTAACAGCCGCCATTTTCCTGCGCTGCTCAGGAGAGGTGTTTTCAGCAGAGCCAGCGGGCTCGATGGGGCGGGATGGGCCACCCCGTCCTTAGCGAGAAATCGCTTCTTAGCAACCGGGCTCGTCTCGACGATCTGATCCTCTAAGCCGATTTCCCTGAGAAGATCCATCACTCTTTGATCATTCAGCATCAACGTATTCGGGCCCGCCTCCACCAGACACTGGCCATCATGAATCGTTTTCACTGAGCCCCCAGGCACAGGAGACTTTTCCAGAACCGTAACCTCATGGCCCGCTTTCTTTAGATGCCAGGCAACACTTAGACCCGTCACCCCGGCGCCGATGATGATGTTCTTAGTCATGTTTCCACTGGGTCACCGTCTCGACGAGTGCCTGCATCGATTCTGGTCTGGCATCCGGCTTAATTCCGTGCCCCAGATTAAAGAGGTAGCCCGGCTTATCCCCCATCTGCATGAGCAGCTGCTCCGCTTCCTTCACTACCGTTTCAGGAGCTTCGCTCATCACTTCTGGCCGCAAATTACCCTGCACTCCAAATTGTTCACCAACCTCATCGTATATCTGCGGCAGGTCACTTCCCTCATCCACACTGATGATATCTGCAGCGGATTCTTTCAGAATATCGATCCGCTTCCCAGTTTCCCGCGCATAAACAATGACCGGGAGATGGGCAGGCAGTTGTTCCCGAATCTCCTTCATCCAGCGCACTGACCATTGGTCATAATGATTCAGAGGACAAGTGGTGGCCGCCGAATCAAAAAGTTGCACGGCATCGACTCCGGACTGAGCTTGCAGATTCAGATAGTCAGCACAGGCCTCACTTAAAAGCTGCATCAATTTGCTAAAGAGTTCTGGCCTCGACTCAGCCATCTCGATCAGGCGGGTTGAATTTCCCATTCCATGCGCTGAGGTCATATAAGAAGCCAGTGTCCAGGGAGAACCACAAAAGCCCAGCAAGGCACATTCGTCACCCAGTTCCCGTCGGAGCAACTTCTGGGCTTCAGCAACGTAAGACAGTTTTTCGCTAATGCCTTCCCCTTCTAACTGTTGGATTTGTTCTTCGGTTTCGAGGACGAAATCCATGGAAATACCGCCTTGATCGGCAAAATGATAGGGCTGCCCGAGCGCTTCAGGAATAACCAGAATATCGCTAAAGGTAATGGCCGCATCAAGTGGGTATCGCTTCAGTGGCTGTAGCGTTACTTCGACCGCTAAATCTGGAGTCTGAACCAGATCCTGAAAACGATAGGTTTCCTTGAGCTTACGGTATTCAGGCAGGTAGCGTCCGGCCTGGCGCATGACCCAAATAGGAGGCCGATCGACTGACTTGCGTTGGCAGGCGAGAAGAAAGCGCTCCCGTCGATTCATATCACTAGCGCAATTGGGTGCTGACTAACTTGGCTTCCTTCTCAGCTTGCTCAAGTCGGGATTGATCATGGATGACATATTCCGCCGGGATAGAGTAACGCAAGAGAACCCGTGCCGTCGCCGCCTCAAGCCGCCCCACATCGACAACCGCCTTCGTCACCGTGTGTTCCGGGAAAAATTGAAGCTCATGAAACCCATTCGGAGGCGAACGAAAGGCCAAAAGAACATCCGCCAGAGACTCAATTTTTCTTCCATTGATCTCATCCACTAACGAGCCGGCCAGACTGTCATACCCAATCGTATAGGGATCAGGTAACACAGCCGCGATGACGATGAGTCCATCACGATCCGATTCCACATCGGTATTCGAGTAATAATCAAAAAGAAAAGGCTGACTGCGTCCAAAGGTGGCCAGGTAAGGACCCGTAAGTGGCATGAAAAGGAGCCCCCCCGCCACCAGGTATTCCGGATCCTTGTCAAAGACAGAATCGGGCACCTGCTCAGATTGATAGACGACCTCAGGCAACTCATAGGTCAGTGACACTTCTTCACCCTCACGCCAAACCACCATCTCTACCGAATCTGAAGCGAAGTGGTTTCGGGTCGCGAGATTGGTCAACGGCAGGCGACCAAATTCCGGATCCTCGTAAAGACCTTCACGGGTAATGGAGAACCCATCCATTTCGAGGATGATGTCGCGAGATTGGAGCACGCTCTCCTTCCCGGTCCGCAATCCGGTCTGCGTGACCAGGACACCTTCTTTTCCTTCCGGAAGGCCGAAGGCCTCTGTGGTGGTTTCATTCACCGCAGCCTGCCATCCGAAATCAAAAAATCCCAAACCGGTGAATTCGCCAGACTCACGCGCCTCGAGAATGCGCTTCACAAAGGCAGTCGGCATGACCTTCAGATTATCATCGGTAGCCGAAGTGGTCAGCCCAACGACTTCACCATCACGGACGACGATTTCCGCCCAGCCAGCACCATTGATCTTAGAATCCACGTTGAGTTGCAGGTGTTGCACAAAGCTCATTTGCCCGGCACCCACGATCACTTTGTTAATCTCTGCACTCCATTTTTCAACCCGCCCCTGATTCCAGCGAAAGACCTGTGCATCACCTTCTTGTGGAATTTGGTCGGAAAGTCGAGCCGCCGGGACCCCTTCCCAGAAAGACGCATCATCGACTTCAAGCAAGGCCAAGTTGGTGGGGTAGCTGACCCAGGTCACCTTGGCCTGCCACCACTTCCCGTCCGCATTCTTCTGGACCCGAACCAGCGTATGCCCATCCATGTCGTCCGCAGTGGTTAAAATCCGCTTACCTGAAATGGCTAAGCCCTCTTTCGAAGTGCGGGTCCGTTCCGTCGCCCATGGAATCCGGTAGTTGTATTGCTTCCGGTTGATTTCCAACTGAATCATCGAGGCTTTCAGTCTTTCATTTTTTCCGTTCGATGACTGACAGCTCAAGAAGCACTGAGCACCCGTCACCAGAAGCAGGGTATACAATGTGGTTCTAAGAATCATGATTGAGTCTCCGGTCCGCAGGAATGCGGTAGGTTTTTAAAAGCTGATCATTGGCTGACTGGGCATCGGAACGCTTGATCACCTCAATGGCATCGTTCGGCGCAAAAATGAATTCATCGTATTCACGGTCCTCTGCTTCGAGGGCCCTGACCACATCCTGGAGTTGGGTGATTTCAATTCCGTTGATTTCTTTGACCATCGCGGAAGCAGCAACCCGGAAATCCGCATTCACTGAGGCAGGTAGAATCCCGGCCAGCATCACCGGCTCAGGCATGAACTCTTCACCCGCCCGCTTGGCGTAAGACATCTGGTAAATCGCATCATCAGCGACGATATTCCGCCAGTTATTCCCGAGAGAGCGGAGGTAGTCCCGACTGAGCGGAGTAAAGATCAAGCCACCATAAATATAGTAGTCTGGAGGCACATCGTACTGATTTCCCTCAATGCGATCTGCGTCATTGTAATAGACAGGAAGTTGAACCTGCGTCCGTTTCCCTTGGCGCCAGACCTCCAGATCGAGGACGTCTCCGTGTTGAGCTTCATCAAAGGCAACGCCGACATGCACTCTATTGCCAAAGAACTGAATGAGGCCATCACTACCGACCTCATACGGTCCTACCTTCAGGAGCACGTCGTCGGCAAAGAGGAGCTTCTTCGTTTCCGGAAAGGGTGACATCACCGAATTAATGCGGGCACCCATTCCATCGTTTTCGAGTCCCAGATAATCGCGGTAAGCGGGGTTAATGAGAGGGGTCAGAATAATACCCCCATCCGGAAAACCATGGTAGGTACCGTCCTCAATATCATCGAGGAAGTGCTTAATGATATTGGGAGGAATAAAGAACCCTGTGTTTTCTAATGCACGGGTGCCTTGGAAAGAAACCCCCACCACCTTATCTCCTTGTAAGACAGGCCCCCCACTATTTCCGGGGTTAATGGCAGCATCCGTCTGCACCGTCAGGAAGGTGCGGCGCCCACTGTGGACGTAACCTTGCATCTCGATGCGTGACACCACCCCTTTGGTGTAAGAAATCTGCTGACCTCCGGCGGGATACCCATATGTCAGGACAGAGGAGCGTACCTCAGGCATACTGCCGAACTCCAGAGATTCCATTCCCTGATAAAATTTTTCTTCCTCCACCTTGAGCACCGCCAAATCGCAATCATGCCCGACAAAGACGACCTCAGCGCGGTAAGGTTGCGGATCCTGATGTCTCATGATTAAAATCTGTTTCGACCAACCGACCACATGCGCATTGGTCATGATCAATCCATCCCCGATGAGAAACCCGGAGCCCGTTCCGCGTCCTACCTGTTGAAAGCGCCAAGGCTCATTCCAGACAGGCACTTGCGGGTAGCTGACCACTTTCACTACTGAATTCTCAGGATTCACGGCATGAACCCACTGCGAAGACAGCATTAGAACCATATAAAGAAATAGCCGGTGCAGAGACATCCGGAAAACGTAATGCCAGCTTCGACCCTTAGCAAGGGATTCTTAGGGGCGCGTTCCCCTTCGTGAATCGAATTAGGCTCCAGACTTGCGGCCAGGCTGACTCAAGGTAATTTCTTATTACTTCATGAAAAAAGCGGTGCTTCTTCTTAATCTCGGCTCTCCTGACAGTCTCGCTGTCGAGGACGTTAAATCTTACCTCGGCGAATTCCTCATGGATGAGCGTGTCATCGATGTTCCCGGCCCGCTGCGAACACTCTTGGTCAAAGGCATTATTCTGAATACACGCCCACGGCAGTCCGCTGAAGCTTATGAAAAAGTTTGGACGGATGAAGGTTCCCCACTCATCGTGACCAGTAAGAAACAACAGGCCTTACTCTCAGAGAAATTGGACATTCCCGTTTATCTCGCCATGCGTTACCGGAACCCGTCCACCCCGGATGTCATTCGCCAGATGAAAAAAGACGGGATCGAGCATGTCTTCGTCATTCCCCTTTACCCCCACTACAGCATGTCCAGCTATGAGACCGCTTTCATTCATTGCACGGAACAAATGAAAGAATGCGGATTCGATGTCCCTTACGACATCCTCCAACCGTATTATAACGATCCGGACTACATCGATTGTCTGGTCGAGCGTGCCCTCCCATTCCTGTCTCAGGATTACGACCACCTGCTCTTCAGCTTCCACGGCATCCCGGAACGTCACCTGCGCAAGTCAGATCCCACCGGCTCCCATTGCCTGAGTTGTGACAATTGTTGTGACATGAGTAGTCCGGCCCACGCCACCTGCTACCGCCATCAGTGTCTCGAAACCGTCAAGGCCTTCGTCAAAAAAGCCAACATCCCCGGCGATCAATTCTCTACCACCTTTCAATCAAGATTAGGACGTGACCCCTGGCTCCAGCCCTACACCGATTTCACCCTCGAGAACCTGCCCCAGCACGGAAAGAAAAAGCTCCTCGTCATCTGTCCCGCTTTCATCTCCGATTGCCTCGAAACCCTGGAAGAAATCAACATGTCCGGGCGCGAGTCCTTCATGGAAGCCGGCGGAGAAACGTTCGACATGATTCCCTGCCTCAATGATTCCCCAAAGTGGATCGACTTCATGGCCGCGAAGACGCAGGACTGGCAAAGCAGACCCGCTGACGAACTCACTTCCCAAATGCGCTGGTTCTACCCCCAACCCAAGACAGCTCAGTCCAGCTAAACTTCCTTTAACCGCACGCAAATAGTGCAGCTTTGAGTTCAACCACGAATAGACACGAATGAACTCTAATAGAGAAAAAATAAGAAAAAATCAGGGTCCATTGGTGTGCATTCGTGGTTAAAACTTCCCGTCCTCCAATTCTCCCCACCTCCCTGTAAAACAAAATCAGGGTCCCTCCGTGGTTCAAGAGTAGAGTAGCAGCGGCTTCTCGGCGGAATAACTGACTTAAATCCGGTCGACCGGACTCACCAGCCCGTGCGGACGTTTCATCATATGGGTATAGATCTGGGTCGTTTCCACGCTGTTGTGTCCAAGCAACTCCTGTACCGTCCGGATATCCGCTCCGCCCTCCAGCATGTGGGTGGCAAAGGAGTGCCGCAGAGCATGGGTCGTCACCCGTTTCTCTATCCCGGCCGCTTCAGCAGCCCGCGTGATGGCGACCATGTAGGAATTTTCCAGGGCGTGATGGCGCATCATCTTCCCCGTTCGTGGATCCTTTCCCAGTTTCCGCGCCGGAAAGACATACTGCCAGTAAATCTCCTGATTCCGCTTGCCTAACTTCCGGATCAGAGACGGAGGCAAAGTCGCCCCGTCAAACCCCGCCTCAAGATCCATTTCATGTAATCGCCTGACCCGCCCCACCTGAGACCGCAACTCACTTTCCAAGGATGCCGGCAAAACGGTCGCACGATCTCTCCCCCCTTTACTGTCACGCACAGCGATTTGTCCGCGATCAAAATCGAGATCAGCCACCCGTAGCCTTAAGAGTTCGGAAACCCTCAATCCCGCTCCATATTGCAGCTTAGCCATCATCCGGAAATCAGATGGCAGCATATCCATTAACCGGGCAGTCTCTTCGACAGAAAGCACCACCGGTAGCTTCTTTTTCTTAGCAGCACGCTTCACCCCACTGAAATTCACTTCCTCAAACTCCCGGACATGGCGGAAAAAGAAAACCATCGCGTTCAACGCCTGATCCTGTGTCGCCGCAGAAATGGTCTGGCTCTCAGCCAGCCAAGTTAAAAAATCAACGACGTCCTGTTCCACAGACTCCATTGCCGATCTCGGGTAAACGTGGGCCTGAAAGCGCCGTAGCCAGTTCATATACGACTGCTCTGTGCTGTAGCGCACGTGACGCCTTCTCAGACGCTGTCGCATCAGCCGCCCCGCCTCATCAAGCGTAACCATCGTCCGGAAAAACCAGTCCATGGCCTGCCCCCACTGCTCCTTCTGCCACGGTTCAGGATCTTTCGTCGGAACCGCCTGCGTCCAGAAAATCTTGCCATTCTCACGCGCAGTGGGTTCCCCCAACTTCTGCTTTGCACAAAATCCCAGATACCAACTCAATGTAGCCATCCAGCTCTCCCGATCACGCGGTGAAACACTCGAATCCGCCTGCAACGTCTTTTCAACCCATACTCTCATTACATATAAGCATACATGAAATCACCCCTAATAAATCAAGCTAATTATATAACATCAAATTCTCTGCACTGTTTGCTTCTTCTTTACATAATAATTTAAACAAACTATATAAGGGTAAGAAGCATGTTATGAAAAACCCCGAATATACTACATGTTAGCAGGAAATG
>JBCBYL010000139.1:0-5646 GCA_039815855.1 Verrucomicrobiota bacterium | reverse complement strand
GATCTTCTCACCCGTTTTTGGGTTGATGCCGGTGCGTGCTTTACGATCAACGACTTCAAAAGTTCCAAATCCAACGAGTTGGACGGATCCTTCAGCCTTGACGCCATCTTTGATACAGCTGATTACAGCTCCGAGTGCGCGTTCTGCAGCTGCTTTGCTGGTGTCATCGCCGAGTTCTGATTGGATTTTTTCTACGAGTTGGGCACGATTCATTGCCATAGGGTGTTTCTCCTTTGTTGTTGGTTATTTGATAAGGCTAAGCATCTGATGCGATCCGAATAGTAACGGGGTTAGTCCTCCATTCACATTCTTTGCACCGGTCATTAGTCTCATAAGCTTGATATCCATTGGGATAAGTTAAATACATTATAGCTGCCATTAAGGCTGTAAATGACAAACGCATGAAAAATAGAGCCTCACAGAACATATGAGAAAAAACTGTAAAAAGTGGATTCTTGATCAAATGAAATAAATCACGCTAGTGTGACAAAAGTGATCGGGCCAATTTTCTCTTCTTTAGCTTTACGTTTTAAACCTACTCGTCAACTCGGTGCGCTGAGTATCGAAGACACGGAGCAACGACTCTTTTTGACCCAGAGTTTAGACCTGCTGGAGGCACTGAGTCTTCAATCTGTTGTCGAGCAACCGATTCGATTCATTTTTCGTTCTAAGGGAGAGGATAAGTTGCTGGCCCGTACAGCAGGGTTGGATGCAGTAGGGATCGAGAGAGCTTCCGCTGAACAATACCGGGAGTGGATTGCAGAGGCATTTGCACATGGGAAGGCAGTCTGCCTCATTTCGAAAGGCCTAAACGCTGACTTTATTGAATCCATTGCCATCCGGAGTCATGCCACGCTCATTCCGGTTACGCTTTCCAGCGATTCCGATATTGCCTGGAGTAAAGATACCCTTCCGCTGCATTGGCGGAACAGTTGGGGAGCGACGCGTCTCTACTTTGGAGAGCCGCTCCAGACGAGTACCATCAACCAGAATGCCATCCAGAGTAGACTGCTCGACTTAGAAGCCAGGGCTCTGGAAGAGCACCCGATGCTCAAGGAGCATTTGGCGACGGCCTGTGTCAGGGGATTAAAGAAGCGTCAATTTAAGACCGTTCTGATTGATGGTGCCATGGACGATAAAGCCTGGAAGGGAGGCATGCTCCTCGCCTTGGCCTGGGAAATGAAAGGCGTCATTGAAGAAAAGTGTTCTGGCCATCGAGTCGGCTTAGTCTTACCGCCAGGGATTGCAGGTTCAGTGATCAACTTAGCAGTTCTGATGGCGGGTAAGATTCCAGTGAATTTCAATTACACCGCGGGAAAGGCAGCGGCACAATCTGCCCTGGATCAGTCAGAGGTGCAGGAAGTCATTACGGCTCGGAAAATGCATCAGAAGCTAAAAGAGTTTCCCTGGCCGGAAACCTGTTATGACGTAACGGAGTGGTTTAAGGGATTGGATAAGAAGAGGGTTCTGAAAAAAAGGATCGCGGTGGCACTCCAGCCTCTGGAAAACCTCCTGGGTGACATGGGTATTCCTCCGCGTGGAGATTTGCAGGAAGCAGGCCTGCTCTTCACGAGCGGGAGCTCAGGTGAGCCTAAAGGGGTTCCTCTTTCCCATCGGAATATTCTAGCGAATATTGCGCAGATTCGCGCTGTATTGCTGGTGGAGGATGTTCCATCTGTCCTCGGTCATTTGCCGATTTTTCATAGCTTTGGGTTTACGGTCATGCTCTGGTGGCCATTAGTTTATGGTCCTCAAGTCGTGACCTACACCTCTCCGCTTGAGAGTTCGAAACTCATCGACCTGATAGAGCGACACGAGGTCGCAATGCTCGTGACTACCCCTACCTTCCTGAGGCAAATGGGAAAAAAAGCGAAACCGGCGCAGCTCGCTTCACTGAAACTGGTGGTTACCGGGGCAGAAAAATTACCTCAAGAGACGCAGGAAGAATTTGAGAAGAAATTCCCGGTCCCTGTGGCGGAAGGCTATGGGATGACAGAAGCGACGCCTGTCATTGCCACCAATCGCTTAGGAGATAAAGAGAGTTGGGTGTCAGATCGGAAAGTGGGGGCAGTTGGCATCCCTCTTCCCGGAGTGAGTGTTCGGGTGGTCGATCCGGAGACTCAGAAGCCACTGCCACTTTCCGAAACGGGAATTCTTAAATTCCGGGGGAGTAATTTGTTTCGGGGATATTTGAATCGGCCGGACTTAACTGAGCCAGTGCTTCAGGATGGCTGGTATTTATCTGGTGATCTCGGGCACCTCAGATCGGACGGATTCCTTGTCATTGAAGGGCGATTGTCTCGCTTTTCCAAAATAGGAGGCGAAATGGTGCCCCATGGAACTGTCGAATCTCACATCCGGGATATTCTGATTGAAATAGGAGGTGAAGATTCGGAAGCGGTGGTCGCTGGTGTGGATGGAGGAGCCAAGGGGGAGCAATTAGTGGCTCTCGTCAATTGCCCTTTTGATTTAGACATCATTCGCAAGCGGATGCTTGCCAAAGGGCTCCCCAGTCTTTGGATTCCTAAAAAAATCAAACAAGTGGAGAAAATTCCGTTGCTGGTCAGCGGAAAATTGGATCTAAAAGCAGTTAAAGAGGAAGCGGCTAGCTTGATTTAACGACTCTAGGTGCCTCGACTCCGCAGGAACCCAGCAGCCAGAGAGGAATGGGCTCAAGATCATCTTCTTCATCGAGAACGTATACGGGAAGTCCTGTCAGGTCCTGAAGGATTCCAGGATTCGTCAGGCTTGCTGCATCGTCGGTTTGCTTAAAGCGGTTGAGAACAATGCCGACAGGATATCCTCCCGATTGCCTGATACTCTGAACCGTCAGTAAGGTATGGTTTAGGGTGCCCAGACCGATTGAGGCCACAATGAGCACGGGCAATTGAAGGCTCAGGGCTAAGTCGCGGATCCAATAGTCACGAGTAATCGGCACCAGCCACCCTCCGGCACCTTCAATCAGAAATGGGCCGGGATAGGAACGTTCTAACAGCTTGATCATATCAAAGACAGGCTCGAGCTGGATTTGGCGGTTTTCGATCATGCTGGCGGCATAGGGAGAAAGAGGAGTCTGTAGCCAAAGCGGGTTGATCTCATCCAGGCTGAGTTGCATTCCGGAAGCCTCCTGCAACTCCTCCGCATCCTCGCGCGAGCCGCAGACGATAGGCTTTAATCCCAATGCTGGTATATCCATTCGGCGTAACGCTTTCGTCAATGCAGCGGTAAGGAAAGTCTTCCCGATATCGGTATCTGTTCCAGTGATGAAAAGACCATTCATGCTTTGCTTTCTATCAGATCGTTATGATCTGAAATGAGAGAAGTCATGCGGTTCAGGGCTGAATCAAATGCAGGGAGTTCGAGTTCTGAATGGAGGCTTAATCGCAGTCGTGCACTTCCTAATGGAACCGTTGGGCTCCTGACGACGGAGACAAAAATACCCTCATTTTCCAGCTGAGCTCCCATTTGCTGACAGGCTTCTTCGTTCTGGACTGGGATCGGAATAATTTGTGACTGAACGTTGATTTCAGGGGCGAGCTTGGTTCTGGCATGCTCGACTCGTTCTTTTAGTCGGTTCCTGCGCTCCTTGCCGAGATCAGTCTGGCAAAGCCTGAGAGCAGTGAGAGCGGATGCAATGACGCTGGGGGGAGCGGCAGTGGTAAAGAGAAATGATCGCGACCGCTGCATGAGATATTGGATGAGTAATTGTGGACCAGCGACAAAGCCACCGGATGCTCCCAACGATTTACCCAAGGTGCCTAATTGGAAAACGCTGTTCGGGGGAAGGTGATTTTCTCTGATGCAACCAGACCCTTCAGGACCCCAAACCCCATTGGCATGAGCTTCGTCCACAATCAGAGTGGCATGATATCGGTCAGCGCATTCATAGATTTCATTCAAAGGCGCAAAGTCTCCATCCATCGAATAAAGGGATTCTACGATAATGAAGGTTCGCCGTCCGGGATGGTGCTTTTCATTGTGCTCCAGAGCCAATTGTAAATCGTTGATGCTCTGATGCCCGAAAACCCGGACGCTGGCACCGGATAGTTTTGCTCCATCAAAAAGACAGGAGTGACAAGAACGGTCGATGAGGATGAGGTCACCAGGTTGGGCGACGGTGCTAATGAGGCCGATCGCGGCCATGTAACCGGTCGGAAAGAGAAGGGCGGCTTCCGTTTCCTTCCACTCGGAAATGGCGGACTCCAATTCTAAATGAAGGTGGCTCGTGCCATGGAGTGTTCTAGCAGCACGTGCTCCGGCACCATACTCATGTGTTGCTTGCTTGGCGGCATGAATCACTTGAGGATGTTGAGAAAAACCCAGGTAATCGTTGGCACAGAGAATACAGTGTTCGGTCTGGGGCAGAAGGGACTTGGAGAGTCTACGTAAAAGATGCGCTTGCTCATCTTTCTCGATCAGAGCCTTGAAGTCATCGACTAACACATCCAATGCCATCTAAGTTACTTAAGCATCTTTTGTATTAACGTCACGCACCATCTTTCCGTTCACCATAACGAATCCTGGGGAGGCCTTACTTTGGATCACACCTTCATAGGGATCTGAGTGGCCGTCGGGAAAGGAAACCAGGTCAGCTAAAGCACCGGGACGGAGAACACCGAGCGTTTCGTTTAGTCCAATCGCTGCGGCGGGTTCGCAGGTGATCATCTTGATCAATTCTTCTGCGGACACATCCGGATGCGATTCACGGAACATGCGGCACTCGGACCGGAGGTCGAGCCCATCGTTACTGGCCATACTATCGGTTCCGAGGAGAATCTTGCATCCTGCCTTTTTGAGGGCTTCAAATTCAAACGGCTGATGCTCAAAGAAGGTGTGGCACTTAGGGCAGTGTACGATGGTCAGAGGCTGAGCTTGGATCCATTCCCAGTCTTGATCCTGCAAATAGTTGAGATGAACACAGATCATCTTTTCCGGAATGAGACCAAATTCGAAAAGATGCGAGAGGGGAGAACCGTGGCCGCAGTCATCTGTATTTCTTCCGAGGTCTTTGAGAAATTCGTAAAGGGGGCCCTCGGCGTGAAGAAACATGCTCTGCTCTTCATTGGATTCAGCAATGTGAGTGGTGACGGGCATGTTGAGTTCCTCGGCACAGTGTTTGGCGAGACGATAGAGTTCAATACTTGAGGTGTAGGGGGCATGAGGACTGAGCCCGAACCCGCCTAACCAATCCGGATTGTTTTCGAAAAAGCTGAAGGCACCCATGACATCCTCGATGCTGTGCATCCGGGAGCGGACATCGATCAGTTCTAAAAACCACCAGATGCGCAGAGGAGGCACCGGTAACTTCAACAATAGGTCAGGAAAGGCCTCGATATTAAAAATACTGGTGCAACCTGCATTGAGGCTTAAATCGATTCCCTTCTGGATAGCGGCCACATAATCCTCCGGGCTGAAGCTGGACTTGATGGCATTGATTGATTTGATCCAGCTTGAGAAGCCTTTGCCTGGGAAGACGGAGCCTTTGAATTCAGTGTAGTCGAGGTGGCAGTGAGCGTTGATCAGGCCTGGCATGAGAATTTGCTCACCCAGATCGTAATAGGCTTCGCCTTCCTGAGGGTGGAGATCCTGGCCCACATCGGTAATGACATCACCTTCCACCGATCCATGATGGATATGTTCGAGTGG
>JBCBYL010000029.1:0-25022 GCA_039815855.1 Verrucomicrobiota bacterium | reverse complement strand
GTGCCTCTCATTGAAGAGGGGTGGCTGGATCATTCTGTCACGGCCAAGGTGCTTGATGAATATTTGCAGCCCATGCTCAATGAGGAGGTCGATACCCTTGTCTTAGCTTGTACCCACTATCCGCTCCTACTGCCTTTGTTACAGTCGCTTTATCATCGCCGTCTTCAGCTCATTGACTCAGCTTCCACTTGCGCCCGGCAAGTCGCCAGCCTCCTCGATATGAACGGCCTGAGATCCAATCAGCCAGCTGCAGAATCATCCCTGCGGCTCTGTCTCACTGACGATGTCGATTCCAGCCGCTTGCTCATTGACCGCTTTTTAGGTGAGATAATGCATACGCTTGAGCAGGTGAGGGTGGAGGATCTCTAGGTGCTTTCCCAGGTGACCTTATTTGACTGTTATCTGGTCATTGGGATATTTTTTAAAGATGCACAGAATTTTTCCTGAACAGTATTCGGATTCGAGAGTGGGTACGAGTTTCAAGCCGAAGGTCTCCAACTCAACCTGTTAAACAGTGAAGTCAATTGAAATGATATTCAGATTACTCCTATGCGTTGTTTTTGGGAGCGTCGTGGCACATGCCTCAGAACTGGAGAAGATTGAACAGGTGAAGTTCGTGGAAACCGATTGGGCAGATGGAGATTCTTTCCGGGTCCAGTTCCCGGATGGGAAAGAACACACCCTGCGTCTGTACGGAGCCGATTGCATCGAGTGGCATGTCACCGATGACTCAGATGCCCGGAGACTGAGAGCTCAGCGCCGTTACTTCGGCATTTCAAAATATGGGGGGTCCTCTCAGGCTTCGATTGAATTGGCAAAATCAGAAGCTGGAAAAGCGGCGGAAGCGGTCAGAGAAATTCTCAAGAAACCCTTCACCGTTTACACGTCCTTTGCAGATGGAAGAGGATCAGCCAAATATAAACGGATCTACGCCTTTGTCGAAACCTCAGAGGGGCACGATCTTTCGACTTGGATCGTCCAAAATGGATTCGCCCGTGCTTATGGAGTCTATCGCAGCACCCCCGACGGGTTAACTCAGGATGAATATCGTGAACAGCTAAAGGATGCCGAGCTGGTGGCCGTCCGCAAAGGCGCAGGCACTTGGGCCTATACCGACTGGGAAGCCCTTCCCTCAGAGCGACAGGCTCAACGCATGGATGACCGAGAAGAGCAGATAGCGATGGGAAAAACACCTCTCACGGGACTCGTCGATATCAATACCGCTTCTCGGGATGAATTAATGGCTGTTCCCGGCATCGGAGAAGTGACCGCCAACCGGATCATCGAAGCGCGTCCCTACAAATCCATTGATGAACTCACTCGCGTCAGCGGAATCGGCTCTAAAACGCTGGAAAAATTTCGTCCCTATCTGGGGATTTAGCCGCGTAAGTGGTTCTAACCAGTTTTCTGTAGCGGTTAGTGCGAAAGCATTGGTCGAAGTCGAGTGGTATCGATATGAAAAGAAGTATTTTCCAAGCGCATATAATCACTCCAGTTTTTAGGGGTAGTGCCAACGCTACGCTCAGAATTTCGCATTTGCGAATCGCCTAAGAACCTTCGTTTCGCTCCCTGGCGTAAGAAGCCCGCCGTCGTCCTTTGGACTATGGCGCGGCATACTTTTCCTGAAATACAGCGAAGCTGTATAGGAAAAGATTGGCCCTGCCGAGCCGTAGCTCGTTTCTCGTTGCCAAGGATAAGGCCCGACTTCGCCAATGGCTTCGTCGCGGCAGCCTTCGCTGCACGTCAACAAGTTGCCGAGCGAAGGCTGGAGGCGCCGGGGAGTGTTTGTTCGCTTCGCTCACAAAGTGCTGGTTGTGGAGCTCCGCTCAATAACGCTAACGCTTGAAGATCGCTTTCGCGATGCAGCTAAGAACCCAAGGGTTCGCTCCCCGGTTAGGCTACAGTTCACCCTCCTTTCAGGAGGGGAAATGGAGGCGCCGGGGATCGAACCCGGGTCCTCAAGAAGAGTAACACTTGCCTCTACAAGCTTAGTAGTCACTTGGATTTTCGTGAAGATGCTAGCCGGACCACAGGCACACCTTCCTTAATCCCCACGTTGATTCGTCCGTCGAGGTCGGAGATTCACCCCGACGGCCGTTCCGCTAAACATCACTGGTCACCTTAGCGGAGTCGAGTGCCCAATGTCGCAGCAACTAATTAGGCTGCGAGAGCTAGATTTTCATCAGCATTTAATTATTTGGCCCGGGGGATTTTACGAGGCCAACCAGACCAGTCCTCGGCTTGCAACAAGCATCGAACTTAATGAGTCGAAGCCAGATCGCCCCCAAACTGTTTCTATTCAGCTAGCTGAATAGAAACAGTTTGCCCGCCGTCGCCTTAGCGTAGGCGGGTCTAGTCTTTATTCAGCAGCTTGGAAACCAGAGTTTCATTCCGCAAATCCACTCTTCCTTTTGGGATGAAATAGAATATCATAACCTTCATGAAGGTCCAGATGAGATATTTCCTGTTCGCGGCAACGATTTGGTCTGTTGCGAGCAGTTCCTCAGGTCAGACCAATCCTGAACTAGACCCTTCGCTTGGACTCGCTTTTCCCTTGGCGGTTGATGGGGATTACGTGGTTTGTGGGGAAGATGTCATTCTCAATAAGGAAGTCGTTCTAAAAAAGGGAACGATCCTCCATGTCGCTTTTGAGCCTCCCACGTTAGAGGACGTCGATGTGAAGCGCGCCAATGCAAAGGTGGATTTGGAGAAAACGTTCCCCCGCAAAATAATCAAGGTCGATCAATCCGAAATGACCTACCAGCAGAGAGCTTTGATGTCCGTGATGAACAAACGTGCTTTCAAAGTGAAGTGGAAGGACCCGAACCAGTTTCGCGGATGGTTTCACAAGAAATACGCAGAACAGTTCTTCCTTGTTTACCAAACGGATCTGGATTCTGACCCGGTGTTCGCCGGGCTTGAATATCTTGATGGGCTTTTTTTAACTGCACCGGATGGGAAGATTACGGTGGCGGGTCTCATCCCTGACTCCAGACCAGCTCAAGCTGGGATCAAAGCCGGTGAGCAGATCGTTTCCATTGCAGGTAAGCCATTTGATAAACCGGTGAGTGAGTTTTATGTGACCTATCTCGCGACCAAGAAAGGGTTTGCCGAGCTCGGTGAGTCAATGCCGATGGAAGTCTATAACCCAGAGACAAATGAAACGCGCACCGTGCAAATTCAAATGCCGTATTCTTTGAGTACGAATCCATTCGGTTAGGCCTTGGCCTCAGCTGGCGAGATAGTCGCGGAGTGCTTTTGCGAGAGGCAGGGAGGATTCCTGATCACTGTGCAGGCAAATCGTTTGGGCTGCGAATTTCAGCGCCAATCCAGATGGGGTTTGGATGCTTCCGGTTTCTAACCATTGACTCACTTGATTGAGGGCTTCCTCTTCTGCCAGTAGCGCACCTGCTTCAGTTCGCGGAACCAATGAGCCATTTTCACGATAAGCGCGATCTGCAAAAATTTCCTCCCAAACGGTCAAGTCTGCGGACCTGGCCAGTTGAGCAAAGGTGCCTGAGGCTTTGACGAACAAGATGGGTGCCGGAGAGAGCCCTAAACAGAATTCAAGATAAGTGCTGGCGAGATCAGAATTGGTTTCAACCGCATGGTAGAGGCTCCCATGCAATTTGATATGGTGGGGGCGAATACCAAGGAGTTGGCAGGAGTGATCAAATCGTTCCCATTGCGCGTGAAGTAATTGAGAAAATTCATTAGGGGAGGGGAGTTCGTCGCCCCGACCGTCGTGATTTGCCAAACCTGGGTGTGCGCCCGGAAGGACCTGATGTTTCTGACAGAGTTCGAGACAATGGTTCATGCTTTGCTGAGTCCCGGCATGTCCTCCGCAGGCAATGTTCGCTGCTCCAAGGAAAGGAAAAATGTGTTCTCTGAACGCGACTGATTCCCATTCACCGATATCGGCATTAATGAGCGGCATTCTCATGCTGATTCAGTCCATCGGAATTTGACTTCGGTTTCAGGCTGGCACTGACTTAAGCCTGAAAGCTGCTCACGGTCCATCCAGGCAATGCGAGGATAACCACCCACCGTCGGCCCGTCAGGCATGGTAATGATAGGACGACCATCAGGAGGGACTTGCAAGGATCCTTCTAAGACGGGTTCACTCTGGATCGCAGGTGCCGGTTCTAGTTCTGATCCTTCTAGCCGGTATCCGGTTCGGTCAGAGCGATTCGAAATGAGCCATGGTTGCGAGACGAGTTGATCAATGCTCGATTGAGGAAAGTTCGCGTAGTCCGGGCCGGGTTGCAGAGAAAAGGTAAGGGGCAATTCGTTCTCGCTGAGATGATTTCGGTTTATCGAAATACGCCGGTTGATTGCGTCCGGGAGGCGGGAGTGGCAAGGGTTTGATTCGAGAAAATCCCCTTGGGCGATTGATTTTCCAATCTGAGCACGCGCGTTCCGAGAGGTGCTCCCAAATGCGTGAGGAGCTAACCATCCGCCCGCAACAGCCACATATGTCCAAATGCCCGTTTTTGGCATCGTGAAGGTCAGGAGGTCACCTGCCTTGACCTTGAGAGCGGTTCCCGCAGGAATCGCTGAGCAGGAGTCTGCCCCGCTTATGGCAATCCAGCTATCCTCTAGGATCTCAAGTTGCGCCCCCTGGAACATGATCTCAAGCACAGTGCTATGAGCAGGATTTTCGATGAGTTGATTGGCCAGAGAAGCGGAAGCCTGATCCATGGCTCCACTGGGAGGAATGCCAAACCTTCGCCATCCGCGACGTCCTAAGTCCTGATAACTGATCCCCATCCCAACTGATTTGACGTGTGCGAGTTTCATTTCACGGGCTCAAACTGAATATGATCACCAGCTTTGAGGGTAAAGCTCTCCACTGAATCGAGATCCGGAGAGAAAAGTGGATAATCCGTCTTTCCGATCACATGCCATCCGCCCGGACTCTCGATGGTATAGATCCCGGTATGTGATCCCCCAATGGCAACCGATCCGGGGGCGATCCGCGTCTTGGGTTGAGCTTTTCGCGGCAAGTGGAGTTCCTGAGCCAGCGGACCGAGATAAGGGAAGCCCGGAGCAAAGCCCAAGTGATAAACCGTATACGTTGTTTGCGAATGAAGTTGAATGACTTCTTCAGGGGTTCTTCCCAATGCTTTTGAGAAATATTCCAGATCAGGCCCCTCGTAGTAGACCGGAATCTGATGGGTGACCGTTGGAGATGGTTCGCCTGCAGATAAACTCTTGGCCCAGTCCAGAATCTCCTCATTCATTTGAGGCCGTTCGAAGATGCAGAGAAGACTCTGAAACCCTAGAACATATTCGATCAATCCTGAAAAAGGAGAATGTAGCAGTTCCGTATCGAGGTTGCTAATCAGCGAGTGGAAGTCGTCCGGGTTTTCCCAGCGGAGAAGAAAGGACAACCCTTCATTTCCATAAGGAACCACTTCAACCGTTTTCATGATTGAATCATCTACCCTGTGCCCACGCGCTGCAAATTGATTTTATCATCTAAGATCAGTGACATGATGAGGCGGGAGAGGTGGGCTGACATAGTGAGGCTCTGTCTGAATCAGAGAGCTCAACCCACTTCCCGGGTTGGAGGGAGCCGAGCGAATAGTGACCGATGGAGGCACGGATTAAACGGAGGGTCGGATATCCAATGGAAGCGGTCATTTTACGGACCTGGCGGTTCTTACCTTCTTTAATCATGATTTCCAACCACGTTGCTGGGACGGATTTCCGAAAGCGGATGGGAGGATTGCGGTCTGGAAGCTGGCCTGGTTCTTGGATAACGGTTGCCTTGGCCGGCAGGTAGGCGGTGCGCTTTGTTTTTAGCCCCTGCCTGAGCTGCTTCAAATCACTGTCTTCAACTTTTCCCTCTACTTGAGCCCAATACACTTTTGGATGCCGTTTCGCAGGGTGCAGTAAACGATCTTCCCATCCGGGTTCATCGGTCAGCAGGAGGAGGCCTTCGGTATCTGCATCGAGTCGGCCGATAGGATGAACCGTGTCCGGTAATTGAAAATCACGCAGCGTTCTATTCTCAGAACCATCCTCGGAAAATTGAGAGAGGACTCGATAGGGTTTGTAGAAAGAGATAAGCACCCTTATGGGCTAGGTGACTGTTGGTTCACCGTGTTATTGAATGACCCGAAAGCACCTGGTGCTGTGATTCCAGGAGCGCCATAGTTGTGCATATTGGCAGTCACGTTTGTCGCGGCACCCACATTGTTCACGGTTGTTCCATTATCGATCTGGACCGTATAACCAGAAATATCAATTGGATTCCCAGCCAACTCGATCGTTCCACCTCCAGTGAAATTCACAGCATTGGTCGAATTAAAGCCAGCAGCAATTTCCAGTAAATTGGACGCACTGATGATGGAGTTGTTGGAAATATTGATCACTCCACCATCGAATTGGGAGAGGATTCGAACATCGCCCGCCCTGACGGTTGCATTTTGGATATCTATACTGGAATTGTTTCCATTGTTGATGATTTCAACAACACCGTTCGAAGTGCCCGTTCCGTCAGCCTGAATGGATGAGTCTTGAACGAGTATATAACCGTTTCCATCTTCCGTTTTGAGGGTAATCAGACCACCTCTGCCTGTTGCGCCAGCATCGAGTAAGCTTAAGAGCTGAGATGAATTCTGAATGGTGATGTTATGGGTTGGTGGTGTTGTAGGAGTATTTGGATCTTCTGAGGCGCTAATATTAATGATACCTCCACCATCTGAAGCGGCTAGGGTGGTATTATCGCTGACACGTATGGTCGCCCCGTCTACATTGACAAACGGTTTGGCCGAAAGATCTACGGTGCCGCCTTCTCCTCCAGTGAGGACCCCATTGTTTGTCCCCGTGGTGGCTGAGATGTTCTGCCGGACCACGATTCCGTTTTCGGCTTCGGCGTTGAGGATGCCTCCGCTTCCACCTGGTCCAGAACTGGTGGCGTCACCTCCGTCAAAGTCGGCGGAGCCGAATCCTCCAGTGTCGAAGTCAAGTGTGCTACTGGATTTGAGAGTTAATTCGCCCCCTTTGCCCGCAACAGCACCGGAGACACCTTTAAAAAGAAATTGGTTACCGTTGCCTGTGAAGGTGTCGAATTCCCAGAAGTGAGAACGGTTTGGGTTGTTCTCATCAATGATGAATGGGGAAAAGGTGCCTGTCCCAAGCATTTCGAACTGGTCGACTGACAATCTACGCCCACTGAAGTCTTCACTCACTTCAAAGCGCGATCCCACATCTCCCGATAAATTCTCAATGCCGAGAAGGCTGTTGGTGGCAGTGATTGTTCCGTCAGTGCCCACGCTAATATCGCTAAGCGTGGAGGGATCCAGACTGAGCGTCTGGTCGAATGTTATGCTGTTACCCGCGCTGACTTCAAGACGGTTGAGGCCGACCGTATCCACGACATTGGATCTAAACATGATATCACCTCCCTTGGCGGTATCGGTGGAGGGATCGAAAAGTCCTGCGCTGATGACCAGTTCCGAGACATCAATAAAGGATATCCCGAAGCCGACGGAATTGATGGCGGCGAGATCGAGTGTGTTCGCAGTGATCGATGCTCCTGCAAGGTTGAGCATATTGGCTGCTCTAAATTCGATTCGGTCCGCATTGATGATGGAGCTGAAGGTGGTGAGGTTATTTCCTGCAAAACCTAAGAGGTTATTCCCTGTAAAGTTAAACGTAGATGCTCCAAAAGTGAGGTCGGAAGTGGAACTGGGGACAAAGCTGCCATTGTCGATATTTTTGTTACCTGTGTTAGGATCCACCCCTACGAGTGTGCTGTTATCGTCAGCTTCTCTGGCATAGAAGGCAATGGTGTCCGTATTTGGTAAGGCGTAGGTGCCGCTGGCATTGATTGATCCATCTTCAGTAGCGAATATGATGGCATCAAATTTATCCAGTTGCGTTCTGGAACTCGGTAAGGAATTTGTAAATGAACCATCGATGTTCAATCCATTCACTCCGACCAAGGCTAAATTCCGCACTGGGATTATATTCTGCCCATTAAAGACGCCACCGATCGTGACAAATGGATTTCCAGTAATATTCATGGTATCCGCTTTAAATCCGGCGAGAAGTTCTCCGGGAGCAAAGGGGCCTGAATTATCTGAACCATCGATACCGACCAGGGAATCGAGTTCATTGCTACTCCCGTATAAATAACGTGCGAGTGAGCCGTCATTATTTGTCGTGAGGGTTCCTGGCGGAACGTAGATGGTCCCGGGAAGAGTTGTGCCTCCCGTAGTGATGCTTGGATTCGTAGAAACCGTTGAGGTATTTCCCACAGTAAAGGTGCCCGGGAATGTTTGAGGAGTGCCACGGTTGGCGTTGATCGAGGTGGCGTTGATCGAGGTGGCTTGTTGAACGTCTTGAGGTGAGACGAGCAGGTTCGAACCACTGGTGACCAGACCTGTATTCTGGAGATTGCCATTCAGAATGTTGCGCTTTTGTTTTTTAAGCACGTGACCCAATGAATTATTTAAATTGCGCCGGTTTAGTCTGTTCCTGAATGTGGGATTCCTTTGATCTTTAACGGTTTGGCCAATCTGATTATCGACTACTCTGGCGGAGCCTTGAGGGTTTCTTTGATTGCTTGACGTTTCGGTTTCAAATCCGTTCACCAGCTTCGAACTGTTAATGAGGCGGTCGACTTTGACCTGAACCGGTTTAGGAAGGTTGCGAGCGGTCGGGTTCAGGATGATCATCTGACCGGGCTTGATGAGTTGGGACTCACCGAGACGTGTATTGAGGAAGACGCGCATCTCACCTTCGAGGACAATGAGTTTGGTGAATCCGTTTTGCCCACCTGAATTACGTTGAGGGGAAGAGGGAGGTTTTGGCACAGGAGTTGAGGCCGGTGTGGAATTTCTTGTTTTCTGGAGGGAATCCTTTTGTTCCTGATTTAAGGGGACCTTGGCTCCATCCATGGTTTGCAGAACGGCTACAGGCAGGTTGGGGCGGATCAGTCCTAAGTCCGCCGCCCGGTTGACCAGACGAATGGCATTGCCTAAAAAACGCTGGAATTGGGGACTGCTCGACGGGATGGATGCCCCTGCTTGAACTTGCCCGCTATTCATTGAGAAGGGGATCAGGCTTCCGGGAACAATCGGTTGTTCAGTGTTATTGGGGTAGATCCAAACTACGTTTCCGTGAGCGCTGAATCCATTACTGGTTTTACCATCAGTGGACGCTCCCAGAACGGTGCCACGTGCTGCGGCAATCCCTTGCGGGGTGCGGATTTTGAAATCAACCTGACCGGAGGCGCTGCGGGCAATGGCTCCTTGAATCGCGCCTTTTTGTAAGTCGAAAGTGACTTCAGGAAGGCGCGAAGTGCTTTCCGCAGGCGAAGCCAGGGTCTGGAGACGGACCGAAGTGGAGGAGTCAACAGAGACAGCGACTCCTGGCATGGGGGAGATCAGGGCGACTGCAGTTGAATCGGTCGTGATAAAGCTGCCGGGTGGTATTGGGTCCCCGGTGTTCAAAGGAACGGATTGACTGGACGAGGGGCGCATGATGCGCACGTTGCCCTGAATGTCTTTGGCTACGGCAGTTGTTTTTCCCTTGTCCTTGTAGGTTCCATCCAGGGGAGAAGTGGGAACGACAGCCGTTGCGGCCATGCCCGGCAGGGCAGGCAGAGTAATTCCACTGGAAAAGACAGGCGCGGGACCGGGATTGGTTTGGAGCATGACGGTGGTTCCGGTAATCGCAGCGGTGACCGCTTGGGTCGTAATCTTAGCGCCGCCTGCGTTCTTCGGAACTTTGAGAAGCATCGTGCCGCGCCCCAACTCCATATCACGGCTGCCTTCCGTAAAGGAAAAGTAACTGTTCGATCCGACGCGGGCCAGCGTCTGATCTGGAAATTCGAGTTCTGCCCGGGACTGAGCACCGGTGGCTAAAACCATGCTGTCATCCATTTTGTCTGAAGGTTGGGCTGGAATGACACTCTTCTGTTCATCAATGAGGTAGACTTCATTGATGGTGCGGGTGACTGTCGCTTCTTTAAAGGGAGCCCCTAGCAATGTAGATGCTAAAGCAAGAGACCCTATAATCGAATAAGCAAAGCTTAAATTCATATTAATCATAAACTGAGAATCCTGAAGGCAGTTGCGGTTCAAAATAGAACGACAAGCTCAGGTTCTTCTTATCATTAGACTGACTGGAGAAAAATTTGTTCATCTTAAAACTCAAGTTGGAAGTTCAAGGATCCGCCCAAATTCTTGTAATCAAAGTCTAGGGCTGGGTTACTCGAGTTGTTGAACCCAAAGATGCTGGTCAGTGAAACGTTAAACCAATCGACGGGTTCATATCCTGTCGTGAGCACTACAGACTGATTTAAATCCTGCCGGTTAATGACACTGCCATCGAATTCAAAGTAGGCGATGCGGTAGTTGAGATCGACAAACCAGGCACGAGTGATGTCTGCATGGTACCCTCCCTGCAGTGAAAATTCATTGCGCTGAGAGACATCCGGATTAGCCCAGGAAAATTGAAAACTGGGACCGACAAACAGATAATGGGCCTTACTGAGTGGAAACGTCTTTAACATGCTTAAGATGAAAGCGTGCTGGACATAGAACTCAGTCCCGGCTTCCCCATCGGGGTTATCTCGAGGATAAGTGAGCCGGCTGTAATTATAATCCGCGCTGACGATCAAATTCGCTAAATCGGGAAAGACTTTGGTGATGCCAGTGTAAATATCGAAGCTATCGAAATCCAGGTTGGTGGCCTGATTGTAACGATAAAAGGATTGGGCAACGTTGGCTCGAATGGTGGTCAGTTCACTTAAGGGGTATCGGGCATTAAAGCCTACTGTGCCGACGAAGAAACTGTCACTGTCGCGATTGGTTCTGGAGAGCGTGGCATTATCAGTGAAGTAATAGGAACTGTTGCCATACACAGTAAAATAGCGGTACCGTTTTTTTTCGCGCAAGAGGAGCTGTTCGCCCATGTCCTCATCACCGGGAGAGGTAGGAGCTGTTTCGTCATAAGAAGTGTCCTCTTCTTCATCGAGAAGGTACTCTCTCAGGTCGGCCGAGCCACGAAACTGGCGAGACTGTTCAATGGAAGCGTCTTGCGCGTGTATACTCGTTCCAACGATACAGAGTAGCAGGCATATTGCGATGATCCGTTCTAGAGAACTGAAAGACATGTCCCTACCTTGATTAGTAATTTTAAGTAAAAAGTCCATCCTTAATGATGAGATGCGCGGTTCTTTCACTTGCCATTCTGCTTATGATTCAGCAGGTTATGAAAAGCCGGAGCCGGTGGAGGTAAGGCTTGTGAACCCCGTCAGGGCCGAAAGGCAGCAGCGGTAGCTTGACCTCACCTGCCGCCCTCCGGCCCTTTTCCTGATGCCACCCTCCAAGTCCAGTTTCACCTACACCCTGAAGCCAGATCAGATCATCCAGCTTCGTGAGCTCTGTCTCGGCCGCGGATTTGAATTAAAAGCGCTGGACTATGGACATTTTAAGGGGTCAAAAGGGAAGTGTAGTCTTTCCGCTTACGAGAGTGGCAAGGTGGTCATCCAAGGGAAGGAGGCGAGGGAATTCATTGAGTTTTACTTTGAGCCGGAAATTCTCGGTGAGGCCCAGCTGGGGTATGAGGAAATCCACCATCCGGAATACTTTGTCGACCATTTCGGAGTGGATGAGGCTGGGAAAGGAGATTTCTTTGGTCCTCTCGTGATTGCAGGCGTCGCCGGAACGGGTGATTTAGTCAGAGGTTGGATCGATGCCGGGCTGGCTGAGAGTAAGAGAATAGCAGATCAGCGAGCACTGGATCAGGCTGGAGATTTAGAAGAAGAGTTAGGTGCCGCTCGATATGAGGTGATTGCGATCGGCCCGAAGCGCTACAATGAGCTCTATCGCTCTTTTGGGAACTTGAATCGATTATTGGCTTGGGGGCACGCCAAGGTGATTCAGAACTTAAAGATCAAGAATCCTGCTGTAAACAAAGCGCTTTCTGACAAATTTGCTCATTCCTCATTGATCGAGCGCGAGCTCAAAAAAGCGGAAGTCGAAATTGATCTCGATCAACAAACGAAAGCAGAAAGAGATCCGGTCGTGGCTGCTGCTTCTATTTTGGCGCGGGCAGGATTTTTGAAAGGACTGGAGAAATGCTCTGAACTGTGCGGGGTGGAACTACCGAAAGGGGCTGGAGCCCCTATTCCTAAGGCAGCGGCTCAGGTTCTTGATGCCGGGGGGCAGGATCTGTTAAGAGATGTCTGTAAGGTACATTTCAAGACGTTTGCCGAAGTCACCCGCTAATTGGTTTGCGCAGGAAAAGAAATATGATTTTTTTAGTAATTACTGCTTGTTTCTCGTGGACCAATTTGTAAGCGTAAGGGCAACAAACGATTATGTCTAATCTCACCAAGCGCGATCTCGTAGTACGTATCAGTAATGAAACGGGTATGGTCCAACAGGATGTGCTCAACGTGATTCAAAAAACATTGGATTATCTGACTGAAAGCCTTGCTGAAGGGAGAACGGTAGAGCTACGTAATTTTGGTGTTTTCGAAATCAAAATGAGAAAGGCACGTGTCGGACGTAATCCCAATAAGCCGGAGAGTGATGTGCCCATTCCACCCCGCGCAGTGGTTAAATTTAAGCCCGGGAAAGAGATGAAGGCGAAAGTGGCTGACCTTTCCGAAGATGTTGTTTCCGGCGATTCTACCCCGCCGACGGAGTGAGTTCGGGACCGATCAAGTCCCTGACTGGCTTTCGCGACTTTTTCCCGGAAGACTGTCTCCAGAGGGAATTTCTATTCCAGCATTGGCGTGACCAAGCCGGACTGAGTGGGTTTCAGCAATATGATGGGCCTCCATTGGAGTCCTTAGAGCTGTTTACCCGCAAGAGCGGTGAGGAGATTTCCGGTCAGCTCTATCACTTTCGAGATCAGGGAGATCGTGATGTCGCCCTCCGTCCAGAGATGACTCCGACCCTGGCCAGAATGATCGCGGCTAATCACCGAAACTATAAGAAGCCAATGAAATGGTTTTCGATTGCCCAGGTCTTCCGTTACGAACGGCCTCAGAAAGGTCGACTACGTGAACACGTTCAGTGGAATGCGGATATCATCGGAGAAGGTACAGTGGGGGCAGAAATCGAATGTCTGAGTATGCTTATCGAGAGCTTGCGGAGCCTGGGACTGAAAGCGGAGGATATTGTGGTTCGCATCAGCGATCGTCAGTTCTGGCACCAGTTTCTCGCCGACCATGCCGTTCCTGAAGCTGAGCACTACGCATTCCTGCAGGTCTTAGACAAGATGGAACGAGTGCCAGCTGAGGTCACGAAAGAGAAGCTCGGAAGACTCTATGAACCGGTGCAGCAGGCCTTAGAGGCAGCGCAGGGCAGCGAGGCCATCGTACAAATTTTAGACGCACTCGGTGCGGCGGGATATGGTGATTATCTCAAAGTCGATCTCAGCATTGTCAGGGGTCTGGCTTATTACAGTGGAGTTGTTTTTGAGATTCATGATCGTGCGGGGGAATTCCGGGCGATCGCTGGAGGAGGGCGATATGATGGGTTGCTTCAGTCCTTATGCGGAGTGGATATGCCGGCTGTCGGCTTTGGCATGGGGGATGTCGTTCTGACTGAATTTTTAAAGACAAAAGGGTTACTCAAAGAGGCTCCCAGCAAAGAAGGGTACTATTTCATCATCGCGGATGAAGAAGTCCGGTCTGCTGCCCTGGCACAAATCGCTGCGTTTAGAAGGGCTGGATACCGAGTTGACTACCCTCTGTCGGTTACTAAGGTCGGCAAGCAATTTCAACAGGCAGAGGAGCTTGGCTATGATCAGGCACTGATTTTTGATCATCAATGGGTCACAGATCGGGTTTGTGATTTAAAGGATCTCAGAGAGCGTAAACAGTCATCTGTGCGCATCGATTGGGATAAGGAAAAATTGGTTTTAAAGAAATACGAAGAGGAAAAATGAAGCGGACGCATCACTGTAACGAACTAAGAAAAAGCCATATCGATGAAGAGGTTCACCTGATTGGATGGGTTGATTCACGACGTGATCACGGAGGCGTCATTTTTATTGATCTTCGTGATCGTGAAGGAATTACTCAGGTGGTTTTCAATCCGGAGACCGCACCGGAAGTAGCAGAACAATCTCATCACCTGCGCTCAGAATTCGTTATCGAAATCCGAGGCCAGGTCGTGGCCCGAACCGATGAGACGATCAACCAGAATATCGATACCGGTGGGATTGAAGTGCTCGCCAATGAATTAATCATTCATAACCCGTCTGAGACACCTCCTTTTCCGCTCGATAAGGACGGAGTGAATGAGGATCTCCGGCTTCAATATCGTTATCTGGATTTGCGCCGCCCGCAAATGGCCAAGAATTTAAAGATACGACACAAGGCAGCGCATGCCGTGCGCAGCTTTTTGGATGAAGAACGTTTTCTCGAAATTGAGACTCCCGCGCTCTTTAAGAGTACGCCTGAGGGGGCTCGTGAGTTTCTGGTGCCTTCACGCCTGAACCCTAAAAAGTTTTACGCGTTGAGCCAATCGCCGCAGCAATATAAGCAGCTGCTGATGGTCGCGGGAGTGGAGCGTTACTACCAGATTGCCAAGTGTTTCCGGGATGAAGATCTGCGTGCCGATCGCCAGCCTGAATTCACTCAAATCGATTTAGAAATGTCCTTCATTGATCGAGAGGACATGTATGCCCTCATCGAAGGAATGATGAAACGAGTCTGGAAGGAAGTGCTCGACCTCGATATCCCGACTCCATTCCCTCGGGTGTCCTTTCAGCAGGCCATTGATGAATATGGAATCGATAAGCCCGATCGCCGCTTTGAGATGAAACTGGTTGACCTCACAGAAGAGTTTAAATCGAGCGAGTTCAAGGTATTCCGCTCTGCCGCTGATCAGGAGGGTTCAGTCGTAAAAGCGATCAATGCCAAAGGTTTGGCAGATATTACGACCGGCCAAATCGAAATGTTGACCGAACTGGCTCAATCCCTCGGGGCCAAAGGTCTGGCCTGGATCAAGATTGAAAATGGCACCTGGAAGTCGCCAATCGTCAAGTTTTTCTCGGATGCGGAAAAAGAAGCGGTTGAGAAGAAACTCAATACGGAAGAAGGGGATCTGGTTTTATTCGGAGCGGATCAATGGCTGCAAGCTTGTGAAGTCCTGGGGCAAGTTCGCCTCAAGTGTGCCGAATTGTTAAAGGCCTCAGGAAAGCTCGAGATCGACTCGACTCTCTACGATTTTCACTGGGTCGTCGAATTTCCGCTACTCACATACGACCGTGAAGCGGAGCGTTATGTTGCCACTCACCACCCTTTTACTTCACCGATTCCGGAAGACGTCGACCTCCTAGACTCAGACCCGAAGGCGGTCCGCGGTCAGCATTACGACTTGGTCTTGAACGGAGTTGAGCTGGGCGGGGGAAGCATCCGGATTCACCAGTCAGATATCCAACAGAAACTCTTTACTGAGCTATTGAAGATTCCAGAGGAGATAGCGGAATCGCGCTTTGGCTATCTGGTCAATGCGCTCAAATACGGTGCTCCACCACACGGGGGGATCGCTTTGGGATTAGACCGGCTCGTAGCGATCTTGACCAACAGTCCGTCCATTCGTGATGTCATGGCCTTTCCGAAGAATAGCCGAGGTGTCGATCTGATGAGTATGGCGCCGAGTGAAGTCGAGCCCAACCAACTGCGCGACTTGCATATTCAGTTTAAGGGGTAGCAGCGAGGCGATGACGTTGCCGTATGGATGATGAGCTAATGTCATGCAGATCATCGACTGGGTTTTAGTTTCGGTCTATTTCGCAGGGTTACTGTGGATTGTAAAATGGTCCTCCGGTAAACAGCAGTCACCTGAGGATTACTTCCTGGCCGGGAGGCATGCCGGCTGGTTTGTCGTTGGGGCATCTCTCTTTGCTTCGAATATCGGTTCAGAGCATATCGTTGGCCTGGCCGGGAATGGAGCCTCTTCAGGAATGGCGATGGCTCATTGGGAGCTCCATGCCTGGGTCATGATCCTCTTGGGGTGGGTCTTTGTTCCTTTCTATTACCAGAGTGGGGTTTATACCATGCCTGAATTCATGGAGCGCCGTTTTAACAGCACGACGCGTTGGATTCTCTCAGTGGTCAGTCTGGTGGCGTATGTCTTTACCAAAGTCTCCGTCACGGTCTATGCCGGTGCTCTGGTTTTTAAAACACTCTTACCTGATGCCTTTGGTACTCCGGACAATGCCTTCTGGGTCGGAGCGCTGACGACCGTGATATTGACCGGCGTGTATACGATCTTCGGAGGTCTCCGCGCTGTGCTCTACACTGAAGTCGCCCAGACGGTGGTGCTATTAACAGGTTCGTTTTTTATTACCTGGTTTGGTCTGCAGGAACTGGGCGGCTGGAGTGAATTGCAAAGCTTGGCGTCTTCGAATAAAGAACAATTTGCTCTCTGGCGCCCGCTGGTGCAGGACGGTGTACCCTGGTGGAAGAATGGAGATTTTCCCTGGTTGGGGATATTGATTGCATCACCAGTAATCGGGATCTGGTACTGGTGCACCGACCAATACATTGTCCAACGGACGTTAGCTGCCAAGGGACTGACGGATGCTCGTCGCGGGGCACTCTGGGGCGGATTCTTGAAAGTGTGGCCTGTCTTTATCTTTCTCATTCCCGGGCTCATCGGTTGGGCACTCCATGAAAAAGGTGAAATTCAAATACCAGTCGACCTCGAGACAGGATTGATTGATGGTGATCAGGTTTTCCCGACTATGGTGGCCAGCCTCCTCCCCGTCGGGTTAAGAGGGCTGGTCGTGGCGGGACTGATTTCAGCGTTAATGAGCTCACTGGCATCATTATTTAATTCATGCGCCACCCTCTTCACGATGGATATCTACGAGAAGCTGAGACCTGATCGGAATCAGAAGCACTATGTGTTCGTCGGGCGGCTCGCTACCGTAGTGGTAGTGATCATGGGGCTCATCTGGATCCCGATCATGAAAGGTATGGCCGGTGGTGGTATTTATAAATACCTTCAGCAGATCCAAGGCTATCTGGCTCCACCGATTACAGCAGTTTTTCTGCTCGGTATTTTCTGGGGGCGAATCAATTCTGCGGGAGCGGTATCCGGATTGATCACAGGATTTATTCTGGGAATGGTCAAGCTGGGTATTGAGGCGATTTGTAGCACCTATGGAATTGAGAGTGGTCTGCTTTCGATGATTGCTGACTTTAATTTCCTCTATTACTCCGGAGTTCTCCTCTTCATCAGTGTTTTCATCATTGTGGTGGTTTCACTGCTGACCCCTGCGCCAGAGCGCAGTGGGATCACTGGATTGACCTTTGGGACCTTGAGCCCGGAAGACCGACTCAACATTCGCCAAAGCTGGAACCAAGGGGATGTCATTCTGACCGGGGCAATTCTGGCCCTCGTCTTAGGGGTCTATTTCTACTTTTCTTTCTGGCTGCGATAAGCCCCCTCATTTTTGCCCGTAAGCAAAGGAGGAATCATCATACACCTTTTCAATTAGAGGACTGCTCTAAGCTCTTTGCATTTTCATATTTGCGAGTAAACTGGTGAATATGTCAGATCAAAAACCTAATATTGTGGCTTACTTGAAACCTTGGTGCGGTTGGAGTAACGGAGTGCGTGCGATCATGGATAAATATTCTCTGGAGTATGAAGACCGTGACATCATCAACGATCCTGTTCAGAGGATGGAAATGATCCAGAAGAGTGGACAAGAACTTTCACCCTGTGTCGAAATCAATGGACACATGCTCCCGGATGTCAGCGGAGAGGAAGTCGAAGCCTGGATGATCGAAAATAAAGTGGTGACTCCGAATGATGCAGAAACGGCTGTGCCGACTAATTCTGCCTGCACCGATGAGGAGCATGAACGAATGGCTGCCGGAATGCCTCCTCAAGTGGGCACCATCGAATTTATCGCTCCGGATCAAGAGAAAGAGGGCTAGGCCTCATGAGTATCGCCGCCAACAAGCGAGCGATCGAATCTCTCCTCGCAGATCCAGATGAGAGTACACGGCGCGTTGTTTTCGATGAGCTTCTCAATGACTATGAGAAGCACCAATCTCTCATCAATGAGCTCTGCCGTTCTAAGCATGAACTCGTCCGCCAGGCGGCTAGTCATTTAAAACAACTCCAGAAAACCGGCCAGAACCGGTGCCTGATGCAATTACATGTGGATTGGGATGAACAGCCTGATTGGGAGATTCTGGAGAATTTCTGCTGGGAGCTAGCGCGACGTCAGTATCCGGAATTCAAGCAATCGACTGGCGTGGGCTTTCTCGATCAACTGGCTTATCAGGTCAAAGAAAAATATCATAGTCTCCGTGAAGAGACTGAGGATGTTGAGGCGCACATTCTGGCGTTGAGAAAAGTCATTCACAATCGCTACGGATTCACCGGGAATCACACCTCCTATTATTGCCCTGATAACAGCTACTTGAATCGGGTCATCGAGTCCCGTAAAGGGATCCCACTCAGTTTGTCGCTCATTACCATTTTCACCGCCCGCCGCATCGGCTGGGAAGTTCAGGGATTGCATTTGCCGAGCCACTTTCTTTGCGCCTATTCCGGACAGGCGTTTGACCCCTTTCACGATGGGGTCATGGTCTCGACCACGGAGCTTTCTGAGCGATACATGCTCCCAGAATCTGAGTTTGATGACCTGACTCCATATCATGCCGTTCCAGCGGCAGTTGCGAAGAGGATCCTCGGCAACCTGCTTTACGCCTATGAACAGGCCGGGATGGAAGACGAGTTCGAACAGATCCAGGCGTATTGGATCTCGATGACGGACTGCGATTAAAATTCAATCCTTCCGATTGGATTGGAGAATGGACATTTTCCAGCCGGCACTTATTTTCCCACACCTATGTATGTGACAGAAGCTTGGGCTGGGATCTCTCAGGAATTGAATCATCGTATTCTCGAATGCGTTTATCTCGGGGACAAGAAGCTCTACCGAAGGCTGGTGAATGATCTATCGGCGCAACTGAGAAAAAGGACGAAAGTCATTTTAGAAACTCCCCGATCCGGCAGGCATCAGCTCTTTCAGCCCTTACTCACTTTACCCAATGTTGAGGTCTTAGCGCAGAATCTGGCCATTCATTGGTTAAGTCACGAACGCTCAGATATGGTGACTGGTTTCCTTGACCATTTAGGAATCGAGCACGACGGCCATGGATTTGTCGATGAATTCCCGGATGATCTTCCTGCTAAGAAGCTAAAGTCAGCAGTCGATCAGATGAAAAAGGATTTTCCTGAAGAGGAAATTTGGTTTTACCTCCGGATTTTCAGCAGTCTGACAGGAACCACCTGGGAGAATCTGGAAAAGCTCGTCCCGCCTCTGCCTGATGAGGAATCAGATTCTCAGGAGTAGGATTGTTTTCCTTGGGGATATCGAGAATACTATAGCCTATGGCGCGTAATGCATTAGGCAAAGGATTGGGCGCTCTCATCGGAGAGCAGGCGCAAGCGAATAGCCCTTCAGTGGGCTCCGGAGAGAATGTGATCGACCTCGATCTGGATCAAGTGATCGCGAGCCCTCTGCAACCGCGCAAGACCTTTGTTGAATCAGACCTGGAGGAACTCACCGAATCGATCCGTGAACAGGGGGTCATCCAGCCTCTGATTGTTCGGAAACAGGGGGCCAAGTATGAGTTGATCGCCGGGGAGCGCCGCTGGCGAGCTTCTCGTCTCGCCGGGAAAAAGAAGGTTCCCGTCATTGTTCGGAAAACCACTGACCTTGAAGTCCTCGAGTTAGCACTGGTTGAAAACCTGCAGCGTGCTGATTTGAATCCAGTGGAGGAAGCAGAGGGATATGCTCACTTAGCTGAGAAATTCAATCTGACTCAGGAAGAGATTGCCAAGAAGGTGGGTAAGAGTAGAGCGGCAGTGGCCAATGCACTTCGTCTCAGAGGACTGGAGGCCTCTGCGCTTGAGCTCCTCCGCATCGGTTCCATTACCACAGGCCACGCGAAGGCTCTTCTATCGCTCGATAAAAAGAAGTCACAGCAGCTCGCATCAAAGGAGATCATCAAAAAAGGATTATCCGTGAGACAAACTGAAGCGCTGGTGAAATCGTTGGTGCAGGGGAAACCGCAGAAAAAGACAACCAGTCAGGCCTCCGCGGACTGGAAAGAACTGGAGAGTCAATTGCGCCGACAATTAGGCACCCGTGTTCGTATGGTGGGAACGAATCGAAAAGGAAAATTTGAGATTCATTATGCGAATGCGGATGAGCTCGACCGTCTCTTAAGCGAGTTTGGTGTCGACCTCGATTAATCAGCCAAGACCATGGCTGGAAGTATCCGCATTCTCGATGATACCGTAGCGAACCGCATCGCTGCTGGTGAAGTGGTCGAGCGTCCTGCTTCGGTTGTGCGGGAGCTTGTGGATAATGCGATTGATGCTGGTTCAGATACGATTCATATCGAAATCCGGAAAGGAGGCAAAAGCCTGATTTCGGTGAGCGATAATGGGATGGGGATGTCGCAGGACGATGCGCTCTTATCTCTGGAGAGACACGCGACATCGAAATTGAGTTCGGCTGAAGACCTTTTTTCTATTGAGACCCTTGGTTTTCGAGGAGAGGCATTATCGAGTATTTCATCGGTGGGGAAATTTAAACTCGCGACGCGAGAGCCTCAGTCCATCTCAGGTACGGAAGTGATTTCAGATGGAGGGAAGATCCGGGAAGTGCGTGAAGTCGGTTGCCCAGTCGGAACCCACATTGAACTCAGGTCACTGTTCTTTCATACCCCGGCCAGGCGTAAATTCCTCAAGGCAGATCTGACCGAGCAGACGCATATCGATTCCGCCGTCAAGTCAGCTGCTTTCTGTTATCCGTCAGTGACGTTTCACTACCGCCACGAATCCGGTGAGAAAAATTATTTGGCCGTAGAAGACTGGTCAGAGCGTATTGCTCAGATTCAGGGCAAACCATGGATGAGGGAGACTCGCACTCTGGAAGTCGAACGAGCTGGCATGAAACTCTGGGGGCGGATTGGAAATCCGGGAGTGGGTCGCAGAAATCGTCAGGAATCACTTCTCTATGTCAATGGACGTCAGATCGTTCACCGCGGGATCCAATTCGCAATTGTAGAAGGGTATCGCCAATCTCTGATTAAGGGGCGTTACCCCATTCATATTCTATTTCTTGAGGTTCCTCCGAGTGAGGTCGATGTAAATATTCATCCTGCGAAGCGAGAGGTGAAGTTCAGGGATGAAGCCATGGTCCGCCGCTTCATCGCTGAATCCGTTCAATCCGCCTTGGAAGAAAAACAGCCCATTCCGCCGCAAGATCAATCTGACAACCCAAATGTCTCTTTTTTAGGTCCTAGGGTGGAGCATGCCGTTTATCGTTCGGCTCCAAAGCTTCCCTTGGTGGAAAAGCGAGAGCCTCATGCCACCTCTGATCAGGAACGCCAAGATCTGTCCCCTTCAGAACAAGAGACTCAAGAACGACATGATCTGAGTGTTCATGGCACTTTTCTGGATACCTATATCATCGCGAGTAACCAGCAAGGAGCCGTCATGGTCGATGTGAAGGCCTCCTATGAGCGCATCCTTTTTGAAGAGGCATTACGACAGCTGGCTATTGAGTCTGCGGTCAGCCAGCAGCTATTGGTTCCAGTCACCATCGAAATGGATGCAGATGCGGTTGATTGGGTCAGGAAGAACGAGTCGAAATTCGAAAAACTGGGTCTCGGGCTGTCCGGACTCGGTGGAAATACATTTATCGTCGACGCTCTCCCTCCGCGTATTTCGGGAACCGAAGTGGACACCTTCATTCAGGATCTAGTCCAGAGCCTGATGGATTCCTCCAGCTATCAAAAGGCGTCTCGCCTGGCTGATGAGAAAATGGCCGCGGCTTACGCCCGGCAGGCAGCACGTCGGCTTCCATTCCCGAATGAGAAGGAGATTGCCAGATTACTCGATGATCTGCATCAGTGCGATCTGCCTTATACCAATGCGGCCGGCAAACCGACGATGATTCTCTTTAGTAAGGAAGAACTAGCTCGCCGATTTGCTAAATCATAATGCTCAGAGGTGGTACTCTTTTCATACCCATTTTTCGGTCTCTCATGTCTCTGCCGAAGTGAAGATCTCGTCTCAATCCCCGCCATTCCCTGAAACCCATACCAGCAATTAAGATTGCTACGTAGCAATCTTAATTGCTGGTATGAAGATGGAGTGAGGTTTCAAATGAGGGAGGATTAGAGATCCTATAAGACATGGAGTACGTATCTAGTTTGCCTAGGCTATGGCGGGCAGGCTCTCCTTGGCGTCGCATTGCTCAAGGAGGGACGGAGTGCACTCCGTCCCTAATCGGCCAAAACTCTGTGTTCATTCGATAGTTGAAAGATCATCAGACCATTCTACGCTTCACGGCTTATGAGTTCAGAAGAGAAGATTGACCAATTGGAAGTGCGTGAAGAGAAGCGGGATGCGCTCCGGGCCTCCGGTATTGATCCGTATGGAAAAGCCTTTCCGGGAACGCTGTCCAGTCAGCAGGTGCTTGATCAGTTTGAAGAAGGGAAGGTGGTATACTTTGCAGGCCGCATCGTTTCCCACCGTGATATGGGGAAGAGTCATTTCATCCATCTCCTGGATCAGGCGGGTAAACTTCAGATTTATATCAAACCGAAGGAACTGACTGAGGAAGAGGCGGAGGCCTTTAAGCAGATTGATCTCGGAGATTTCGTCGGTGTGAGCGGGAAATTGTTCACCACTCGGACCGGAGAGAACACCATTCATGTTGAGAGCTTTACCTTTTTGAGTAAAGCGATGCGTCCCTTGCCGGCTAAATGGCATGGTTTAGCGGATGTGGAGCAGCGTTATCGTCAGCGCTATCTGGATCTGATTGCTAATGAAGAAAGTAAATCCGTTCTGACCATGCGGTTCCGAATGATTCGTGAGATCCGACGCTTTCTGGAAGAGAGGGGATTTCTCGAAGTCGAGACTCCGATGATGCAGGCGGTTGCCGGGGGTGCAGCGGCAGAACCGTTTCAGACCCGGCATAAAGCACTCGGGATTGATCTCTATCTGCGTATTGCTCCTGAGCTGTATCTGAAACGCCTTCTCGTAGGAGGCTACGATCGTGTTTTTGAGCTCAATCGCAATTTCCGGAATGAAGGAATTTCTCGGAAGCACAATCCTGAATTTACCATGCTCGAACTCTATCAGGCTTACTCCGATTACAAGGGGATGGCCGACTTAATGGAGGAACTCATCAGTCACCTGGCCCTCACTCTGACCGGGGGCACGGTTCTCGAATTTGAGCGTCCGATCGAAGAAGGAGAAAAGAGAGAAAAGAGTGAAGAAGGTCAAGAAACGAAGAAACAAATCATTGATCTGACTACCCCCTGGAAACGAATCCGTTATCACGATGCGGTTCGGGATGTCGCCGGGCAGGATTGGTTTGAGCTGACCCCGGAACAGAGAAGAGCGAAGGCTTCAGGTGAGCTCGGTCTTGAAATTCTCCCTGAGCTGGAGGATTTCGAAGTGACGAATCAGGTCTTTGAAAAATTGGTCGAAGCCAAAACCGTCGATCCTGTTTTTGTCACGCACTTACCAAAGGAGCTGGTTCCTTTAGCGAAGCAAAATGCGGAAAATCCTGAAGTCGTTGATGTTTATGAACTCCTTATCAATGGTCAGGAAATTTCTCCCGGATATTCTGAGCTCAATGATCCGGTCGTTCAGCGTGAGCGGCTCCTGGAGCAGGCGGGTGAGGAAGTCCAGAAGTTGGATGAAGAATTTCTCACCGCACTCGAACATGGGATGCCACCTGCAGGCGGCTTAGGATTGGGAATCGACCGGTTGGCGATGCTTCTATCAGGTGCGGAATCGATCCGTGATGTCTTGTTCTTTCCGCTCCTGAAGCCTAAGGCATAGGACCAATACGGGACGGAGTATACTCCGTCCCTCATCGAAACGGACAGGAAAGATGAAGCAGGCAGAAATGTGGTTTAAGAAGAAGGTGGTGCCCTGGGCTTTACCGCCACTGGCTAAGCTCTTCATTTGTCTCTTGGGGAGTACATTAAGAATCACCCTTCGTGACCAGTCCGGGATTACCCGCGATGAGCTGGAAGATGGAGCCCTGATTGCCTTCTGGCATAACCGGATCCTCATGATGCCCTATTTCTTCCAGAAATTTTGTTCGAACCGGAAGCTAACCGTGATGATGAGCAGGAGTCGGGATGGTATCCTGATTTCGGAAATCGCTGGAAAATTTGGGGTCCATGCTGCTATGGGATCGTCTTCTAAGCATGGCAGTGCTGCCTTCCGAGAGCTGAAATCCATACTCAAAAAAGGAAGGCATGATGTCGGCATCACCCCAGATGGGCCCAGAGGGCCACGCTATCGTGCCCAGCCGGGAATTGCCGCTTTAGCCCAGATGACAGAAAAACCAGTACTTCCGGTCACCTGTCATTATGATCAGAAATGGGAATTGAAGAGCTGGGATCGTTTCCAAATTCCCAAACCCTTCTCCAAATGTGAAATCCTCGTTGGTCAACTGATCACACCCCAAGCGGAGGGGCTCACTGACGAAATTGAAAAACAGCTTGGAACTTAGTTCGCTTACCTTGCAAAGATTGCAAAAATTATTCGACACTAACTTGTTACATTAAATAACTTGGGCACAGGATCTGCTTCTGCTTTTATTCTATTAACGGATAGGAAATTTAATCAAAAAGGAGATTTATGAAGAAGTTATTTATAGGCTGCATTTTAAGTTTATCACTCGTAGTGAGTAGTAACGCTCAAGTTGTGATACTGGGAGCGATTGATGGCGACTTGAGCCTAGATGGCAACGGTGGTGATCCTAAAGCATTACTGTTACAGGTAACGTCAGATAATGTTGATCTATCTATGTATAATGTAGGCGTTTCTACTAATGGAGGAACATCTTCCGATGGACCTGTATTTACCTTAAGCGGCACAGCAAATACTAATGATGTTGTCGTGATATCAGCAGATGCGACTCATCAAACCTTTTTGCAAGGTGCTTTCTCCGGAAATGGGCTAACGACT
>JBCBYL010000225.1:0-2071 GCA_039815855.1 Verrucomicrobiota bacterium | reverse complement strand
TTATTTCGCAGGCCTGCGTCATCATGCTTCTGGGGTTAGGGGTGGATTTTGGTATTCAGATGATGGGGCGTTATGAAGAAGAACTGGCAAAACATCATGAGATTAAAAGGGCAATACAGCAAACCCTCCAGAACACAGGATTAGCAGTCTTAACTGGTGGGGGAACGACGGCGATCGCATTCTTAACGATGTGTTTTAATGACTTCCTTGGTCTCCAGGAGTTGGGGGTGATTTCCGGCACTGGAATTTTTATGTCTGTAATCGGTAATCTACTCGTCTTACCGGCGATGCTGACCCTGAGGGATCGTCATCGAGAATCAGTCATCAAGGATAAGGATCCTCAACTGAGCCCTGCCTTCCGGGCAAAGTTTGACCAGATTCTTCTCTCCAAACCAAAGTGGATCTTAGGAGCGGGTGTTTTGGTAACTGTGATCGCGGCAGCTTCTTTGCCCAAGGTTGGTTATGACTACAATTTACTGAACTTACAGAGTCCGCAGCTAGAGTCGGTGATTTTTGAAAAAATGCTGATTGAGGATACAGCATCCTCGACCGTATATGCGGTTCAAGTCGCTGATAATCGAGAGGAAGCGAAACGACTGAGCGCAGCGTTTGCTGAGTTAAAAACAGTGAATGCGGTTCGGTCCGTGAATGACATGCTTCCAGAATATGATGAGGAAAAATTGAGCTTGATGGGAGAGCTGGAGGCCTCACTGGATGCCTTAGATCTTTCGATCGATGATCAATCAGATGTTGATGTCTCTCGGGCTGCCCGAGACTTGGAAAACTTGCTCATGATGTCCCAGGAAGGCCTCGCAGAAGCAAAGAAGTATAGCCAGGGAGCAGGAGGTTTTTTTGCCTCTCTGGGCGGGAAAAAAGAAATGGTAGAAGATGCGATCGAGGTCTTTGAGAAGCTCATACCACCTCTGAGACGTTCCATTGAGGCCATGAAAGGTCTGGAGCAAATTGAGGTCAGCGAGCGGCTTAATCGATTCCAGATCGAAACCGTAGGAAAATTGAAGGCAGAATTTGAATGGTTACAGGGGCAGAATCTGAGCGATCCGGTTCTTCTACAAGACCTTCCGGCAGGGCTTCAACAGCGATACGTCTCTCCGAATGGGAAATGCCTCATTGAAATAGATCCCAAAGGAAATGTCTGGCTAGAAGAGCCAAGCCGAGCGTTCTTCAACGACCTGAAATCAGTATCGGAATCAGTAACAGGAACACCGGTGCAAAATTTAGCTTATATCAATTTATTGAGGGAGAGTTACGTGCAGGCGGCTGTCTATGCGTTTATTGCCATTTTAGTTCTCATTACCCTGCATTTTCGTAATCTGGTCATGGTCGGGTTGACTCTGATCCCCTTACTACTTGGCGTCTTATTGACGGGGGGAACGATGGCCTGGGTTGGGATCCCCTTTAATCCGGCCAATATTATTACCCTGCCCTTAGTGATCGGGATTGGAGTCGCCTTTGGCGTCTATGTCGTTGATCGTTACCGGGAAGAAGGTTCAGTAAAGCTATTCAGTTCCAGCACAGGGAAGGCGATCCTGCTCTCCGCCATCACCACCATGACCGGTTTCCTCTCCATGACAACTGGCGACTACGTCGGCCTCCAAAGCCTCGGCACCGTCATGAGCCTTGGTATCTTCTACTGCTTCCTCGCCAGCGTCCTCATCCTCCCGCAACTACTCATTTTCATTAAAAAATAAATTCAGTAACTCCCCTCATCCACCTTTCCTATTTGCAATTAAGATTGCTACCTAGCAATCTTAATTGCAAATGCGGATCGGAGGGAAAACACGCCAAGCACTGACCTATCTTTATTGGGTGGGGGGATACATGGCTCGGCCGACCTTAGCTAAGGTGCTTCAGGGGCTTCCACTTGAGGATGTGCGCTCATCAGACTTGAAAAGCTGGGAGCAGAATAAATGGATTATCCGCGAGAGGGATGAGAGAGGTGTAGGTTGGGTTGTAAGGCTCACTGATGAAGGCAGATCAACCGTGCTAGATGAGGGTAACGTACTTAAAAAAACCAATTCACCATGGAATGGGCAGTGGGTTGTTTGTATTT
>JBCBYL010000209.1:0-2561 GCA_039815855.1 Verrucomicrobiota bacterium | reverse complement strand
TGGCGTTTTTGGATTCACCAATCAGGACGCCGACATTCTGAAACATTCGGTTGAGGGCATCCGCGACATTACCGAGGACACCTTCGGTCTTCTTAGCATGAACCGATAATTTTCCCTCAGAAGCATCGGCGACAACCAGAAGTAATTCCTGAATGTTGTTTTGGAGTCTCTTGGTATCACTCGTGATACGATCACGGGCTGTGTTTCTTTCTTCGACAAGTTGGTTGAAGTTATCGGCAAGAAGACCTATTTCATCGCCTGAAGTAACAGGAGCTCTAGCCTCATCATCACCAGCACTGACTCGACGCATCGCTTCATCCAGTGACATAACAGGTCGGGAAAACCAGTTGGCCCAAACGACACTGAATAAGCTGACAATGATGATGAAAATCAAGCCCACGCCCAGGCTCATCCAGATCAGATTCGAGCCGGCACCGAGAGCCTCGGAGTAGGACTGCTCCAGCACCAGTCCCCAGTTTTCGCTGGGAGCACTCACCGTAGTGTAGGCACCGACTACTTTCTCTCCATTGTAGTTGTTGTAGACGGAGGCTCCTTCAGACCGTTGTAGGCTAAGGGATACCGCGTCGGAGTTGAGGGCACTATTCGAACCGCCACGGGTCGGGGTCAGAGCCGTTCGCTTGTCGCTCAAGAGATAGGCCTCACCGGTGGAGCCCAGACTCGCTTCTCTGGGTCTGCCTTCAAATTGCATCAACTCGACCAGGCGGGTAGAATTAAATTCACAAACGATCATTCCAGCTCCATTTGTGTTCATTAACGGACTGGCATAAAAATAGATCGATTCACGTGGTCCATTGGGGGAACTCCAGAACGTTCCTTCGACCGTGTTTCCCGTAAGTGCTTGGTTGATCAGGTTCTTGACCGGATACTGATCGCCTTTCCAATCATTCGAGCCCAGAGAAGAGCCTTCGGAAATCAGGACGTTACCTTGAGCATCCAAAATGGTTAAGCCCTGACACTGACTTTGCTGAAAAGCGGCAAGAAAGAGTGTTCTGGCAGTTGCTAATTCCGTTTCACTCGAGTATCGCTTAAATACGGACTCCAGGATGGCACTTTGTCCTAGCTTCGATGCTGTTTCCGAGTAGGAGCGGTGCAGTCCCTCCACTTGATTTTTGATCAGGGTTCGGGAGCCCGACACTTTTTCTTCAGCAAGGGCAACGGATGATTGGATCGAAAGGTAATACGTGGTCAGGACGGCCCCCAGAACAGCAAGAGCGCTGAAGACTGAACAAGCCAACACAATTTTGATGGTGATTCCTATTCCACGTTTGGGAGAAGTTGATTTCATAGGGATGCAGGTGCTAACGCAGTATTGTCAAATTCCTGATGGAGATGTTTTTCGAGTTGATCAAGATGGACAAAAAGAACGGGTGGATCTGATTGAGTCATTGTAGTGACAAGCTCATTCGACGGCGCGGGGCTTTCAATTTGAATTCGATCCACTTGATCTACGGATAGTCCAATCGGACCGGCGGGAGTTTGCGTCACAACCACCCGATCCCGGGTGGAATCAAATTGAGACTCTGCCCCTTCTAAAAATGAATCCAGGTGAAGGACGGGGACGACTTCGCCACGGAAATTGAGTAGTCCTTTTAAGCACCCGGGCGTGAGCGGAAGCTCTGAGATGGGCGGACGGATTAATACTTCACGGACGGAGGACATGGGGACCGCCGCAAGGAGTTGGTTCAAATAGAGTGCGCAGACTTCCATAGTAAGTGATCTAGTCAGCAGGCCAGAGATCGATGATCTTTAAACTCTGCAGGCGAAAGACAATGTGAGCCAATTCAGTCGGATTCATTTCGAGGGCAGTTGAGAGTAATTCAAGGCGCCCTGACTCTGTGGCTACTTGTTGACAGAAAGCGACCTCCTGCTCATCCAAAGAGAGCTTTTCCAGACAATCATAACCGGCTCGGCTAAAGCCAGGGACGAGTGAATGATCAATCGTTTGAAGGACTGAATCCTCTGCAGGGACACAGCGCAGTGTTTCTAAGAGCCAGTTTTCCACCGGCTTCGCAAGTGGTTCTATTAGGCAATAGTCTGGAAGGGATTCCATTTGGAAAAAAGCAAAGCGATACTCAGGATGTGTCCAGAGGGAGGCGAAAAAGAAATTTCCATATTGCCTGAGTAAGTCATGGGCATTTTCAATGGGAATCACCTCATCAGCGGCCATGCGTAGAAAGAGTGGTTGGCCCGTATGGTTCTGTTCTTGCTGAAGCTCAGTAAAATAATCCCTAGAATCATCATCAATTTCCAGGGTGCCACTACTGAGGTATGCTTCAGAATCTTGAGAGGTTACCAGGCAGGGAAGACCATCTTTGATAAAGATCATCATCGGCTTCTCAGCATGATCGATCTCAAGGCGACCTAAACTAGTAGCCCAAGCTCCACAAGAATCTGATCAGCCGGATGCCCAAAAGGTGGAGCTACCCGAATTCTGCGGGGCTTTGAACTATTACCCTCTCGTGGAAGTGATGCGTTCCATTCAATCGATTGGGTGTTCAGGTCGCCTTGAGATCGATCATGCTGAGAAGCCGATGATGATC
>JBCBYL010000189.1:0-3098 GCA_039815855.1 Verrucomicrobiota bacterium | reverse complement strand
TTTTCTCCTACACGCTTTGCTAATTCTTTAGTTGCTGAAAACGAACCCGCCGCGAGGGCGCAGAGGATACTGATATCAAGCCCACCAATATCTCCGTATTCCGCAAAGAGGTTCCCCCCCCTATCGACTAAAGCAGCCCATTGTGACTCCCCCTTGGAGAGGAATTCTTGTAAGTGAGTTTCAATGACACTTTGGTCCTCAACGGATAACATTCCAATACTAGACATATAATGCTCCTATAATACGGGTTACTATTGTTCCGTTGTTTTCGGTTTTGCCGATTTTGAATATTTCGCCAGTAAGAGCCGCGCAATCCCATTCAAGGTATCTAAGATACCGTCACCTTGAACTGCGGCCGCTTCAAATGACAAAACCTTATTGACGCGGTTATTAAAGGTATATTCCAAATAGTGGGAAGGCGCAGGATTATCAATGTCCCTCTTATTGTATTGAAGGACGTAAGGGATTTGAGCCAAAGAGAGATGATTCTCAATAAGATTTTCCTGAAGGTTGGTAAACGACTCCACATTCTCCTCCATTTTATCCCAATGGGAATCAATCACGAAAACGATTCCATCTACCCCTTTCAAGACCAGTTGTCGGGTCGTATTATAAACCGGCTGCCCAGGAACGGTATAGAGTTGAAAGCGTGTATCAAAGCCCGGGAGGGTCTGGGTATTGAGACTCAAAAAGTCAAAGAACAGCGTTCGGTCTGCATCGGTCGCCAGCGAAACCAATTCCCCTTTTTGGGTCCCGGTAATACTCTCGTGTAGTTTGACCAGATTCGTCGTTTTCCCACAGAGCGCACAACCGTAATAGACGATCTTGAGCTGAATCTCCCGCTTGGAGTAGTTAATAAAAGCCATGACTAGAGTGTTTTCGTATTCTGTTCAGCGAGTTCCATGACAACTTGCTTAATTAATCCACGGTAACTGACCGGTAAATTCGATTCACTGGAAATGGCCACCAGAAATAACGCATCATGGCGGTAAATAAAAATACAACCTTCATTCATTGGCGTTTGAATTTCTTCGACCGATTCAAATCCAAGGTCCTGAAAGAGCTCATTCAACCTTCCCAGAATTTTAGGGGCAAAAGCAGAAAGCGAATTCCCAAAGCGCTCATCCTCAATTTCAGAAGTAATCGTAAGACCATCCTTACCCCCCAGGATGCACCCATCCATACCAGGCCAGCAATTCATCTGATGAACAATGTCTCTCAGAGTGGCATCTTGATCCTCTCCTAAACGTAAAGCGCGCTTTAATTCTGAGGAGATTTGAACTACGGCGTGAGCCGCAGGAGAAGACATCTTCGATGTTTTAGATACTTTAGGGTTCCCTTTAAAGGCCGGTTTCACAGTCTCCACTTTAGGTTGCGGCGTAGGAGGCGTGCCCGGCAGACTCGTTTTCGGGGGCGCTTTGAAGGAAAAGCTAGGGGTCGCTTCCGCATTACCTTTGCTTGGCACGGAAGGAGAGAGTTTGGGCAACCGGGGGGCTTTCGGCATCAGTGCACTCGCATCTTCTTCCGGAGAGAATGGTGGCCTTTCAGACGCTGGGAGCTTGATGGTCTCTGTCTGAGCCTCATCCACTTCAGCCTCAGCTGATTGGTCAGGCAAGTCTTCAAGCAATTCAGTGACTGCTAGTTCCGCATCGATTCCATCTTCCTCATCTACATTTTCCTCTAGAAATTGTTTAAAGGCTTCTGTCTTCGTAAACGATAAATCAGCTTCATCCTCTGCTACTGGGGCGATCCCTTCCGGTAGAGTAAGCTCCTCTTCTAGGCTCTCGCTTTGGAATTCCTCAGCACTTTCCAGTTCAGAGGGTAATTCACTCGGCAAGGGCTCTTCTGATAGGTCTTCTAAGAGCTCTTGTGGCGGCATCGGAAGCGTAGGTATTTCCTCTGGCTCAGCTTCACTGGCATAGGCTTCCGGTTGCTGATCAACGATTGCATCAGAGTCAGTCCCCTCTGATCCTTCAGACTCTGAGAGTGCAGCAGGATCTGCCATTTCTGCCTCTGCTTCTGCCGCCGCAGCTTGCAAGGCTTCCAAGGAAAAAGGATCGTCCAGACCGGAAACCGAAGAATCAATCGGCTTTTGGTCATAACGTAAGGCTAAGAACTCTTCAGGAATGCGGGGGATCACCTCATAAAGTGGAAGGGTGATCGGACTGGATGCGTATTCACCCAACTCAGCCTGACTGAGCATGACTCCGTCCGGCATGCATTCAGTAATCGATTGCGCTGGAATTTCAATTTTTCCAGAAGGCAAGCCAGGTAAGATGAGTCTTAGTGGAATCAGCACAATGGCCTGAGCAACTTCGCTGGCAAAAAGTGTTTCATGATCTGCCATCAGGAATTCAGCCGGCGTATTTTGCAAGAGTACATAAACCGGAATCTCGATATCACCCTGAACATGATCAAGCTGAGGATTCTCCATCACGGGTTTCTGAGCACCAGGAAGTTTAATCTTCCCGCCTTCGCCCTCAGGAACGGCCCCGGATTTACCTCCCAAGACCAGACGTTGAGTGATCCGCTTCCGTTTAACCGAAGGCTTCGATCCACCCATATCCATAGGTGCTGGAGGTTCTGAACCAGCCTGACTAAAATGATTTGCAGCCATATAATTATTCTTTTGTCATTCGACTCGTTTACTAGACTTATATACTAAAGACAGATTCACTGATGAAGTCAAAAAGCTTAATAACAAACTTAACTAATTCTCGTTAAAACAATAATGAAATTAGCCGAACTCCTCCATCTCTGCCTGGTCTCTAAGAAAACGGGCATCATTACTGTCAGCCACCCCACCGCAACCGGCAAAATCTACCTCGATAATGGTGCAATTATCGATGCAGAATCTTCAGACCGCTCTGGGGTGCAGGCCTTTTATGCGCTGGCTACGATTCCTGATGCCGATGCCAGCTTAGAAGAAAATCAACATGCAAGGGTCAAAGTCATTGCTGAACGTAGCGAATACCTCCTGATGGAGGAGTTCGGCTAATTTCATTATTGTTTTAACGAGAATTAGTTAAGTTTGTTATTAAGCTTTTTGACTTCATCAGTGAATCTGTCTTTAGTATATAAGTCTAGTAAACGAGTCG
>JBCBYL010000035.1:0-21523 GCA_039815855.1 Verrucomicrobiota bacterium | reverse complement strand
TTGTCGCCTCAGACTCAGAAGTCACTACAAGCTCGATGGCGACATCCGATACCTTCCAGAAGACTTCCATTTCCGGTTCCGATTCCAGCAACCAAATTGCCATTATTCGCCTGACCGGAGTGATTGGCTACAGCGTCTACGGAGAGGCCTATGAGAGTATGGTCGATGACATCGTAGCTCAGCTCAAGAAAGCGCGCTCAGATAAGAACGTGAAAGCAGTTCTGATCCGCATTGATAGCCCGGGCGGTGAAGTGACTGCCAGCGATGTAATTTACAATGCGATTAAACAGACCGACGAAGTCAAACCGGTTCTGGTTTATATGGATAGTGTGGCTGCTTCTGGAGGCTACTACAGCGCGGTCGGAGGCCGCTACCTGATGGCCAATGCCACCACCATTACCGGCAGCATCGGAGTCATTATCCAATCATTCAATTTTGCTCAGGCGACCGATAAGCTGGGCATCAATGTCCTGACCCTGACCTCAGGTGACATGAAGGATCTCCTGAACCCATTCCGCGCCGCGAAACCAGAGGAAGTGGAATACGTTCAGAATTTAATCAACGAATCCTATGATCGCTTTTTGAATATCGTAGCCGATGAACGCGAAATGGACGCTGATGCGCTGAAAAACGGAGTCGCAGACGGACGCATCATGAGTGGAGTCCAAGCCGTTAAAGACGGACTGATCGATGAAACCGGCTATTTCGAAGACGCCATCGAGAAGATAAAAGAAATCGCCGAGTTAGAAGAAAATGCACAGGTATTTAAGTATGAAGCGGTCTATAGCTTTGGGCGCTTTTTGCGTCTGTTTAACCAATCGATCCTGGACCAAGGTCGAGTCGAGGTTACTGTTTCAGCGCTGAGCGGGCTCCCGCAGCTCTCTCCAGGGCGGCCTTATTATTTATCGCCTCATCTTTGGACGGGGACATCTCGCTAGCCTCTCCCTTCACCAGACGGGATGATGGAAATTGAGCAGCCCCTGGCCGTGGCTTTACAGCTTACGGTGGCGACTTTAGGACTTTTTTATCTCATCCGCGAAATTTTCCTCTTCTCGCAAAGGAAAACGAAATGGTGGCCACTCCAGCCAAGTCGTGTTCCTACTTTGCCGGTTGATCCTCTCGCCTTGCTCGCCCTCATGGCGGTGATCGGTATTGCCATCTGGAGCGGAATGATTTTGCTCATTCCTTTCATCGTCATCGGAGCGATCTTTTTTTTCACGAGGTTGACGGGAAGGAGTTATTCACGGCTTTGGCAATTTCATCGATTTGAAGGAATCCATTCGATGTCACTGGCTATCCAGACCTACCTGGTTTTACTGATTCCCTTAGGCCTACTGAGCTTAGCCAGTTTCGAGGTGCTCAGCTATTTCGGAATAGAGGATGATCCGCAAGAAGCAGTGCAGTTGTTTTTAGATGCCGAGACACTGGGAGATCGATTTTTACTGATGATTTATGCTGTGGTCTTTGCCCCTGTCACGGAGGAACTTTTCTTTCGTGGCTTTCTCTATCCGATTCTTAAAGGCTGGACCGGGAGAAACCTGGCCATCTTGATCAGTGCCGTCTTATTTGGATTAAGCCATGTCCATGCCATGTCATTTCTTCCCCTCTGCTTCTTTGGAGCCATTCTGGGCCTGGTGTATGATCAAACCGGAAAGCTGGGAAATGCAATGGTCCTACATGCGCTCTTTAATTTTGTCACCTGCACTGTCATCCTAAGCGAGATTTATGCATGATGAGGACTCACTGATTGATCTTCTGCTCCAGGCCTGGCCACCTACAAAATCAGGTGTCGGGCCGGGAGATGATTGTGCCGTCGTTTCGGCTCCTCCTAAAGGATATCAGACTGTCCTGAAAACGGACTGTATCGTGGAGAGTATCCATTTCATCGGCGACACTCGCCCTCAGCTCATTGGACGAAAAGCCATCGCACGAGCGATCAGTGACTTCGCGGCCATGGGAGCCCATCCTACCCATGCCCTGATTACACTGGGACTCACTGCCGATTGGCAAAGCGCGAAAAAACTGAAGGCCCTCTATTCAGGTATGCGTCATCTAGCCTCCCCGTTTGGCATCGATCTCGCAGGAGGAGAACTGACGCAGGCTAAGCAATTTTGGATCTCAGTAAGTATGATTGGCCATATCCATCCCGATCGCATGAAATTGAGAAGCAGCGCTCAGCCCGGTGATTTGATTTTGGTGACTGGCAAATTAGGCGGATCTTTTCCTAAACGGCATCTGACCTTTGAACCACGGCTCGAAGAGGGCCAATGGCTGGCAAACCAGTCCACCGTCCATGCGATGATGGATTTGAGTGACGGTCTTGGCAAAGACTTACCGCGCCTCGCATCTGCCTCCCAGTGTTCCTTTGAAATTCATGCCGACCAGATCCCGAAGAATCGAGTCAGCGTCGATCAAGCAGTCAATGACGGTGAAGACTATGAATTGTTGTTTTCCGTCTCTCCGCGAGGAGTGAACTCTCTGCTTAGACGGTGGCCATTTGATACTCCGGTCAGCCCAATCGGAACGATGTTACCACCAGAAGTGAAGCCAAATACAGATGGCCTCCTCTTCAGTGGATTCGACCACCTTCGCCGAAAATCGAACGATTAGAGATCGCTTTCGAGGAAGCCTTGCAGATGGCGAATCCGTGTTGGGTGGCGCATCTTACGTAATGCCTTTGCCTCAATCTGACGAATCCGTTCGCGAGTCACTTTAAATTGACGTCCGACTTCCTCAAGCGTCCGGCTATACCCATCGACAAGACCGAAGCGCTGCTCCAGAACCCGTTGCTCACGCTCCGTTAAGCTGTCGAGAACATCACGAATCTTTTCTTTCAGAAGAGCATAAGCCGTCATATCGGAAGGGTTTTCAGCACTCTTGTCTTCGATGAAGTCTCCAAAAGTGGTATCATCACTATCCCCGACTTGAGCTTGAAGAGAAATCGGCTGCTGTGCCATTTTCAGAACCGCACGAACCCGCTCGACTGGCATGCAGGTTTCTTCCGCTACTTCTTCTGGAGTTGGCTCACGGCCAAATTCCTGAACCAGTTGTTTTTGCACCCGCATCAGCTTATTGATCGTCTCGATCATGTGAACTGGGATACGAATCGTCCTTGCCTGATCAGCGATACTACGGGTAATGGCCTGACGAATCCACCAGGTCGCATAGGTAGAAAATTTATAGCCTCGGCGATATTCGAATTTCTCGACCGCTTTCATTAAGCCCATATTCCCTTCCTGAATCAGATCAAGGAAGGAGAGACCGCGGTTGGTGTATTTCTTGGCAATCGAAATAACCAGTCGGAGGTTGGCTTCCACCATTTCCGTCTTTGCCCGTAATGCCTTACGCAGCCAGACCTTAAGTTCTTTATGCTCTTCCTGAAATTGATCGAGTGGCATGCGCACTTTGTATTCCAAATCAGAAAGTTGTTGATCGAGGAATTTGAGTCTGTCTTTATCCGCTTTTTTCCGACTCTTAGCCTTTTCCAGACGATTATATTCACTCCTATTCTCACGGACCTGACGGTGGAAATGGTCACAAATGGCAACGAATTCTTCGGTCACTTTTTGTTTGAAGAAGAATTTATTGAAGAGTTTAGCCATCTGGCCCTCGATTTTTGCAAATTCCTTCTGTGTCTTGGTGATGGCTGCAGCCGATTTGAGTGTCTTGGTTTTCTCATATGCGTCCTGCAGTTTAGTGTCTGCGGTTTCGACATCCCGCACCAGTCGTTTGAGGGTGCGCATGTATTTTTCGCGGCTGTCGATCTTCTTATCTTGGATGACACGGTCAAATCGCTCGCGCCCTTGCTCCAGCTTCTCAGCCAAGGTCACATACTCACGGGCGATAAAGCCAAAACGATGCAGATGTTTTTGCACCATCAGCTCAGCATCTTCGATTCGCTTAGAAATTTCGACCTCTTGCTCACGCGTCAAAAGAGGAACCTGCCCCATTTGTTTGAGGTACATCCGAACCGGATCATCAAGGATATCGAGCTTCGCTTCTTTATCGGTTTCAGCGACGGCGGATTCTGATTCCTCCGGCTGGTCCTGAGTATTCGTAGGCGGCTGCTTAATGGAATCCACCTCAGAGGCATCCACAACACGGATTTCCTGAGACTTGAAGAAAACTAAAATAGCTTCGATTTGCTCCGGATTATTGACCGCTTCAGGTAATGCCTCATGAAGGTCATCAAAGGTCAGGTAATCCTGCTCTCTGGCTGTCTTAATCAGATCACGAAGCCGGGCCTGCCATTCTTGATCTCCTTTCCAAACTGCGGCGACGATCTCTTTTTCAGTCATCCCCTCAGAGAGAGCAATCTTCGCTTCTTCGACGACTGGGGTTTCAGCCGTGGCAGCAGTTGGTGTTGGCGCCAATTCCTTCGCGGCGGTGGCTTTCGCTTTAGGGCTTGCCTTCTTCGGAGCGGGTTTCTTTTTAGGAGCCTTCTTTTTAGGAGCTGCTTTTTTCACAGCCGGCTTCTTCTTCGCAGGTGCTTTCTTGGCAGCTTTCTTTACCTTAGGAGCCGGTTTCTTTTTGGGAGCTGCTTTTTTGACGGCAGGTTTCTTTTTAGCGGGCGCTTTTTTAGCACTCTTCTTAGTTTTAGCGGTTGATTTGGTAGCCATTTCGAAAATTGTTGATTCGGTCTGTGATTGATCCTGCGTGGTTAACTGTCTAAGTCACTCTATTAGAGGAACCACGCAATCTAGGTATTCACCATATGGCTGTCAAAGTCTTTTTAAATCTGACTGTTTTTTCAGCAAAGACATCTTTTCCTCAACGGAAATCGAAGGGTCATTGAGGAGGGTCGAAATCCGGGCCAACTCGGATCGGACCCATCTCAGTTTCAAATCGTCGCACTTACGGACAATTTGCGTTCGATAGTCCTCTAACTCCGTGCTGGTAAAGACACTTAAATTCAGCCCAGCAATGTAAGCCTGCTCAGCATCTGACAGATGCCCCATGAGCTCATGAACTCCCGCCCAGAGGTCATCATTGTAAAGCTCAATGAGCTTCTGCAGAAAGCCGACACCCCTGAGCGCTTCAACCCACGCTTGGTTAAGCGATTTTTGCAGATCGGAAATAACTTCTGGTTTGCTGACCAGGATTTGTATCAAGGCGTCGAGGTCGGGATCTATTTCTAATTGAGCAAGTGCTGGCGAATTACCCTGCTCCTCACGATCTCGTCTGGATGGGCGACGGCGCAGCTTCGTCATTTCCTCGGCCAGGGCATCCGCGCTAATTTCCAAATTGCGAGCGGCCTTCATGGTCATCTGCTCCTGATAAGCCCGATTCGGGATCTGGTTCAGAAAATGAGCAACCTCCTCGATCATACGGCGCTTTTCGGATAAGCCGCCTGCTGTCTGTTTAGCGAGGAACTGTAAGAGAAAGTCGATATACTCAGAAGGCTTACTGATCATTTCCTTAAATGCATCAGGTCCTTGATCGACAATGAGTGAATCCGGGTCCTGTCCCTCTGGTAGTGGCACCACGAAAATACCTAACTCCGACTGAATCATCGCATCCAGCTGACCAGATTCCCCGATGAGCAAATCCGCTGCCCGGGTGGCGGCGCGCTGCCCTGCTTTATCTGCATCCAGACAGAGGACGACATTTTTGGTATTGCGATGAATGAGCCTGGCGTGCTCCTCGGTAAATGAGGTCCCTAACGGAGCCACCACATGCTCGATACCAACCGAATGACACCGCAGGACATCAATCTGTCCTTCACAGACAAGGACTTGATCATGATCAAGGATAGCCCGCTTGGCACGGTGATAACCAAACAAGACCTTACTTTTCGTAAAAAGCGGAGTTTCTGGTGAATTGACATATTTAGCGGCCTTCGCTTCTGAATCGAGAAGGCGGGCACTAAAGGCAATCACCTGCCCCATTTCGTCATGGATAGAAAAGATGAGTCGCCCGCGAAAGCGGTCATAGATACGGCCACGATCGTTACTGGTTAAGAGGCCCGCTTCTTCCATCAATTCCCTGGAATAGCCTTGTGCTTCTCCCCAACGTAGAACGTCATCCCATTTTTCAGGTGCGTAACCTAAATCATATTGAGTGGCCCAATCCATGGGGATCTGGCGCTCTTGCAGGTATCTGCGACCAGGTTCACCCTCCGGTGCTTCTAAAAGGAGATTTCTCCAGTAACGCGCTACGGCTGCGTGGAGAGCAAGAAGCTGATCTCGCTTCTGAGCCTTACCCCGATCTGGAGCTCTTCCTTCTTCGACGATCTCGATTCCTGCTTGCTGAGCCAAGCGACGAATCGCGGTGGGAAAATCCACGTTCTCATAGAGCATGACGAACTTAAAAACGTCCCCCCCATGTCCACTGCTATAACATTTAAAGGATTGCCTTTCCCGGCTCACCATAAAGGAAGGAGTTTTTTCCTTATTGAAGGGACTGAGTGCCTTATAATTTGCTCCGGCTCTCTTTAAGGGGACGACGGCATCGATGACATCAACTATGTCTACTGCTCTGCGCACTTGTTCTATCGTCTCGGGAGGAATTGCCATTGGTTATGAGTGAACTATAATGACCCTCCTTAACGAGAGATGACAAGACTACCTTGGCAATTACCGCTTTTTCTTTTTTTGACCTTCCAAGTGACGGGATGGAACCAGTCCTCTGTACCTATCCGAGATGTTGAAGACCCGCCGAATGCTACCCCTTCCAGTTCGAACACTCGCAGCAAAGTCGTGGTGGTTGAAAATGAAGCGCTGGTTGACCGTTACCAAACCAGGTCTCAGCTCATCACCAAAGCGTTCAACTCTGCCCTTCTGAACCTGACCTCTGAGAGTTCTGTGCCCGAAGCCTGGGCTACTCTGGTCGATCCTGGAGATAAAGTCGCGATTAAGATCAGCACACAAGGCGGGGCCGTCGCAGGCACTCACCCGGCACTCGTAAACGAAATCGTCCAAGGTCTGCAAAAGGCCGGCATTAGTCAAAATGACATTGTCGTCTGGGATAAAGACCCATTCCACATGATCTCTGCTGGCTACGTTCCCATGGCCCCGGACCAGCAATGGAAGTGTGACTCCGTCATCGATGGCAGTGGATGGGATAAAGAGAAATTCTACTTTCATGAGGTCGTGGGCCAGCTCATCTGGAGTGATCAGGATTTCGTCGGAGCCCGTGAGATCACCAGTAAAGTCGAGATGATGAACGACTTCACGACCGAAGCAGAAAAGAAATTAGCACAAACCCGTGAACAGGATGTGAAAACCCAAATCAGCAATCGGTCTTATTTTGCGAACATTGTCACCAAGGCAGATAAAATTATTAATCTCGCGCCAATGAGTGATCACCGGAAAATAGGTATTTACGGCGCGTTTTCTTCATTAGCCCTGGACAGTATCGATAATCATCGCCGCTTCCTCAAACCGGACCGAACGAGTGCACAAGCGCTTGCAGAAATTTACAATGATGGACAGTTCAAAGAAAAAGCCGTCCTTCATGTCGTCAGTGGTATCATCGCTCAATATGCCGGTGGCCCGGAATTTAATCCCAATTTTGCCGCGAGTCCCGGGCTGCTGATGATCAGCCAAGACCCCGTCGCTCTGGATGCGATCTCTAGAGAGCGAATAGAAGACTGGCGCCGGATCAACAAGGTCAGCCCTATCGGAGAAAATGCACTCCACCTGAAAGCGGCAGAGGCTTGGGGATTTGGCACCGCTCAATCAAGTAAGATGCAAATTGTCTCCATATCGTCACAATTTTAAGAGGCGGAAAACTGATCTCAGCATTGCACATCTCCAGAAAGCATGGCTAAGTAAAGTCAGATGCCAGATTCAAATACGCTGAATTTCGAAAACGCCCGGTCCCTAGCAAACCTTTACGTCGGTGATAATGAACTCCTCAATGAAGTTGAAAGTGCTTTCAAAGTTAAGCTCACGACCCGTGATGCCTGGCTAAAAATAGAAGGCCCCGCAAAGGGAACCGGGCAGACCAAGGAGCTCTTCAGCCAGCTCCATATCGCTCACCAAAACGGGCTGAAGATTCGAAGCTATGAATTCCGCTATGCCCTCAAAGCCGTGAAGGCAGGTAAGGCGGATAAACTGGAAAAAATGTGGGCCACCGCTATCCAGATCTCACCAAAGAAAAGACCTCTGATCCCAAAGACGTTCAGCCAGAAGGATTATCTCGATTATATTGAGAACAACACACTCACTTTTGGGTTGGGGCCAGCTGGTAGTGGGAAAACATTTCTAGCCATGGCCATGGCTGTCGTTGCCCTCAAAAACGGTGATATCAGCAAGATCATCCTGACCCGGCCAGCCGTAGAAGCAGGTGAAGCCCTGGGATATCTACCAGGTGACCTGCAAGAAAAGATTTTCCCTTACCTCCGACCTCTCTACGACGCCCTCTATGAAATGATGGAAATGGAAGAAATCCAGAGAATGATGGATAAAGGCATTATCGAAATCGCTCCCCTCGCCTATATGAGAGGACGCACACTCTCCCAGGCCTTTGTCATCTTAGATGAAGGTCAGAATACGACCACTGAGCAAATGTTTATGTTCCTGACTCGGCTAGGCCTGAATACGAAATGCGTCGTTACCGGTGACCCCACCCAGATCGATCTTCCCCGAAATAAAAAATCAGGCTTAGTTGAAGCAGTTCAGGCACTCGAAGGGGTTCCAGGAATCGGTTTTAATCGTTTTGATGAAACGGATATTGTTCGGCATGAACTCGTTGCACGTATCGTCGATGCCTATAAGCAGCATCGTGGCAGCCAGCAAACGAGCATGAGCCTCTAGCAGCAATTCGTACCATCGCTGCTTTTGCCCGCTACCGGGATGTCACTTTCTGCGTGCGATATCCTGCTCTAGACCCATCATGTAGGGAGATCGATTAACTATGTTTCGTTGGTATAAAGTAAAATTACTAGCCCTGAAAGGGCTGGGATGTGGAAAGGTGCGCAGGCAATCCACAGATTCTGAGTGGCTACCCATTCTCGAATCCAGCCCGATTATCAAAGGGCTCATATTCCTCCTCGCTTCATTGATCATTTACCGGATCGCGGCCTGGAGTAATACGGGCGAACCATTTGAATTCATCATTTTAGCCTTCATGGTGACCGCTGTCAGTGTCGCAGTGATCGCCCTCGCCATTCGAGAGATCTGGGGCAGCAACCAGCTTCTGCTTCTCTTCTGGGGCTGTGTCATCTTTAACTTTCTCCTCAATAAGGCCACTCATCTCTACTACCCAGAATTTATTGAACGTGCAGAAGTCGCACTGCCTGTCCCGGTGCTCTTGGTACCCGCCGCACTGGCACCGATGTTGACCTGTATTTTGATCTCACGTTATTCAGGGTTTATTGCCGCTTTTCTGGTCTCTCTTTTTGGCAATCTGTTTATCGATTCCACTCCGGGGATTTTCATCACCAGTCTCTTGACTGGCTTTGCGGCAGCTTATTTTACGCAAAAGATCAGACGTAGGAGTGATTTAATCATGGCCGGCTTCAGGGTTGGTTTAGTCGGATTGATTTGTGCCCTCATCCTGGGAGGAGGACTCAGTAACCCCGGTCAGGGAGAACTGATCCTAGCAGCGGTCTGGGCCATTTCTCTGGGGGTCCTGACCTCCTTTGTGGTCGGAGCGATCCTGCCCATTCTGGAATGGCTCTTCGATCGCATTACTGACATTTCCTGGCTGGAACTGTCGGACCTGAATCACCCCTTACTCAAGCGCCTCTCCGCTGAGGCCCCGGGCACCTATCATCATAGCCTCAATGTCGCTAACCTGGCTGAAGCAGGAGCTGATGCAATTGAAGCGAATGCCACCCAGTGCCGTGCTTGCGCTTACTTTCATGATATCGGGAAACTCGCTAAGCCTGATTACTTCATTGAGAATTTAAATCCGGATAATAATCCGCACGACAACTTGAGTCCCAATATGAGTGCCCTGGTGATCATCGCGCACGTGAAGGAGGGGGTAAATCTGGCCCTGAAACATCATCTTCGGCAACCGATTATCGATGTTATTCGTGAGCATCATGGCACTTCCATGGTCTACTATTTCTATCGTCGAGCTTTACAAGAACAGGAAGACGCCCGTGAGGGAGGAAAAATCACAGGCATGAGGGAAGACGATATTCCTGAGGTCAGGCAGGAATCCTTCCGCTATCCAGGGCCAGTTCCTCGCTCAAAAGAGTCTGCCATTGTTTCATTGGCTGATTCGATCGAAAGTGCATCCCGTTCGATAAAGAATCCTACCGCCCAGAAGATCGAATCATTGGTGAAAGAGATCATTGATAACCGGGTCGAGGATGGTCAGCTTGAAGAATCTCAACTCACTTTCAATGAGTTATCTATCCTGGCTCGCCAATTCACCTCATCGATTAAAAATATGCTTCATTCCAGGATCGCTTATCCGAAGGAGAAAAAAGAAAGAGAACGCCGCGAGTCGTCTATCCAAAATCATGAAGAACGCCCCGAGCCTGCAACTGGTCAATCGTCAGAAGACGCACAAGCTACGGCTTAGTTATTTCCAGAATCATGTGCCTGGCATCTTCCGTCACCTGCCCTCAGAGTGGCCTCAAGAGCTCAAACACTTAGAAATCGTTTTTACCAGCTTAGACGAAAGCGGAAAAATTCATGGTGAATTTTTCCAAGATTCGACTCCGACTGATGTCATGAGCTTCTCCACCCCCCCGGTCGGGCAGCTCATTATCTCACCAGCAGTCGCTGCAGAACAAAAAAAAATAGAAAACCTCTCTCTGCACGAGGAAATTCTGACTTATATCATTCACGGTTGCCTTCATTTTTGTGGTTACTCAGATCGAAGTGAACGTGATTTCCATCAGATGAGAAAAGCCCAGACGTCCATCCGCCAGAGGATCATCGGGTCAGTTGTAGAAAGTTAATTGAAGCTTCACCTTTGGAGGAAAGGTTCTTATCTTATTAGACATGAAGCAGGACATCCTAGCCGGAGCTAATCTCTATTTCCCCCCTGAGCCAGATTCACTGGAAACAATCGATATTGATCCTGTGATGATTGAGGGATTAATCCTCAAATCACTGAGCATGCGTAGCTCGATGGTCGCCGGGGAAATTGCTGACTATCTCAACCTCCCGTATTTCAATGTGGTTGAACCTATCGTCCTCGGCTTGCGCGATGCACGATTAGTGGAAGTCGCGCATGGTGGATCGCAGTCGATTTCATATGTCTTGTCCGTCACTGAGGCCGGGAGATCACGTGCTGACCAGTTTTTTGAGCAATCTGCTTACACCGGTCCTGCCCCTGTTTCACTCGAATCCTATAACCAAGCCATTCACAACCAGACGATTCGAAATATCCAAGTCAATCAAAGGCGGCTGGAGGGTGCGTTTGAAGGGCTGGTCTTCGATGACACCATTCTCAACCAGCTCGGCCCGGCTGTGAATTCCGGACAGTCCATCTTCCTCTACGGACCTCCAGGAAACGGTAAGACAACCGTTTCAGAAAGAGTGGTCGAAGCCTTCGGGGGAAATATTTTCATTCCTTATTGTATCGAAGTCAATGGAGCCATCATTCGCCTGTTTGATGATTACAACCACCATCCCATCGACGACCCGGATGTAGACGCCCGGGTCAATGACAAATATGACCAGCGTTGGCGCTTAATTAAACGTCCCGTTATTATTGTCGGTGGTGAACTAACCTTAAGCTCATTGGACTTAATCTGGAGCGAAGAAGCGCGTTTTTATGAAGCTCCCTTCCAAATGAAAGCAAATGGAGGTGCGTTCATGATCGATGACTTTGGCAGGCAACGTGTCGATCCGAAAGAGCTTTTGAATCGGTGGATTGTTCCTCTGGAAAAAAAGGCTGATTATCTCACATTGCATACCGGGGTGAAGGTTGAGATTCCTTTTGATCAGTTGATCATCTTTTCGACGAATCTGGATCCCAGTGACTTGGTGGATGAGGCCTTTCTTCGTCGGATTCGCTATAAGATTCCCATTGATAACCCATCAGAAGATAACTTCAAAATGATCTGGGAAATCATGAGTGGCAGTAAAGGACTCCCGTATAGCCCTGAAGTCGTAGATTACTTCATCCAAAAACACCTGCGCCCCCACGGTCGCCCCTTCCGCGGATGCTTACCGCGAGATATTCTCGATCTGGTTACCGATGCCTGCCGATATAACCAATTAGGTGCAACCATTACTCCTGATCTCCTCGATGCGGCTGCCGAAGCCTACTTCGTTGATATGAGTAGTCACTACGACCACTAACCCTTTTCTTCACCGATCTGCTCGACTTCAGAAAATCCACTTGTCGAGGCACAGCCAATAGGCATTCTACACGGTCTATGTCAGAAGAGGAGAACCTGTCTACCGACTCACCAAGAATCGAAGAAGCGGATCAAGATTCGCTCACGAATCAATTGAAGTTTATTGTCATCGCAGCCCTGATCATCGTTATCGTGGGTCTTGGGGCTGCGTGGTTTTACAACCAGGCGGAATCAGCTCGTATCGCTTCGCTCGATGCCGCTCATGAGGCAACCACCTACTCAGAATGGGATGATATCCTTACTTCTTATCCTGACACCCCAGGCGCCCTTATGGCTGCACTTGACGCAGCAGAGCAGGCAAAATCTGAAGCTCAATTTTCTGAAGCAGTGACCTACTATGAAAAAGCCTATGCCATGGCTCCGGAAGGTCCATTTGCCCATGTAGCTCAGTTAGCCATTGGCACCCATTCCGAAGCCGGCGGTGACCTCGAAAAAGCAGCCGCCATTTATGAAGAAATCTACGCGCAGCGTCCGGATCACCCTATGCTCGGTGCGGCTGTCCTCGGACTGGCCAGAATTTATCAAAAGGAGGGTGACGTAACTGCTGCTCGCGAGATTTTAGCGGAATTTATTTCGAATCATTCCCAAATACCAGGTGAACCCACCAATGCCTTTGTCGCTCCAGTTCAGCAAATGATGATGACATTGCCGACACCTGCACCGGCAGAGCAGATTCAGGAATCCAGTTCAGCCAAATAGCGTTCTGCATCAATTCCGGCCATGCAGCCCATGCCGGCCGCGGTGATCGCCTGACGATAAACAGAATCCGAGCAATCACCTGCAACAAATACGCCCGGGATTTCGGTATGGCTTCCCTCTTGTCGATCCAGATAGCCTCCTTCATCCATCGCTAACTGTCCCTGAAAAAGCTGTGTATTCGGCACATGCCCGATGGCCACAAAAAGTCCACCTGCTTCAAGTTCCTTTACCTCACCTGTTTTAACGTTTTGCAGTTTCACCCCGCGGACTTCATCTTCATCCAAACCGATCACTTCGGTGACCGTGGTGTCCCAGATTGGTTCAATTTTCTCATGGCTCAAGGCACGTTCTGCCATAATGGGTGAAGCCCTCAACTGGTCACGTCGATGGACGAGATAAACGACCGAAGCAAAACGAGTCAGATACATTGCTTCCTCACATGCGGAGTCCCCGCCCCCAACAACCACCAGAGGCTTATCCCGAAACATCGGAAGGGCTCCATCACAGGTCGCACAATAGGTAACTCCCTTATTCTCCAGCTCAGACTCACCGGGAATCCCAAGATGGCGGTGGGAAGCACCCGTCGAAATGATCAAAGACTTGGTCAGCACTTCTTTGCCATCCACCTTAAGGCGGATCGGATTCGCTTTGAGATCGGCTTCCTCTACCAGACTCATATATCTCACTTCAGTGCCAAAGCGGGTGGCCTGCTCCTGCATTTCAACCATCAACTGGTTTCCATCCACACCTTTACTAAATCCCGGATAGTTCTCCACAATCGTGGTTGTGGTCAGTAACCCGCCGGGCTGTGTGCCGGTGACTAAGAGTGGCTTCAACCCTGCTCTCGCCGTATAAATTGCGGAAGTCCAGCCCGCACACCCGGAACCTAAAATAACTACATTTTCTATTTTCTCTTCTGACATCAGTCCTATGAGACAAGCAGGGACCTTTTGAAATTCCATCAAATAATCATTTTTTCATTTCAATCAGGCTACCTTTACAGTTTCCAAATTTCTCCTGATTCCATATTCTATGGTCATGAGTTCACCTGATAAATTAGAAGAAATCTTTCGCCTCCAATCTGTCCTTAACGAAAGAATCGGCGTCGAGACCTCAACCATGACCGAAGAAGAACAGGCAAAGTGGGTACTCAATTATACACGCGCCATGAATCAGGAAATTGCTGAGTTAATTGATTCTGTCCCCTGGAAATGGTGGGCTAAGTACCAGGAATTCGATCACCAGAATGCGAAAGTAGAAGTCATCGACCTGTTTCATTTTCTCATCTCGATTGCCCAAGTGCTAGGCATGAACGCGGATGATGTCTATCAAGCCTATCTAAAGAAAAATGAGGTCAATCACCAGCGCCAGGATTCCGGCTATTCAGAAAAAGATCACCAGGATTCGAAGCACATTTAGCACTACTGCCCGCCCCTCTCATCAGGGACGGAGTTGACTCCGTCCCTCATCGGCCCTCCTCTTCTGTCTTCGCATAGGAAACGGCAGAACAAAGCGCCATGACGCAGGAAACAAGTGCGTATGACGTCTAATTGATCGGAATCGCTCTAGCGCACGATTTCAGGCCACTGCTCGCGCCAGTCTTGACGGAGCCGGACGGGCTTACCTGACTGCAGATCGAGAGTAGCCATCACCTGCTTCACCCGACAGAGTTTCACCCCATCAGACTCGCGCGTCATGAGGAAGGAAATGTTAAACCTGACCTTCATCAGATCAGTGATTTCAGCCTCAATGAGGAGGCGATCGCCTAGTCGGGCTGGCTGAAGGTAATCAATTTCTGTGCGAACGACGACGGGACAGGCGCCCGATTCCAGACTCATCTCCGACACCGGCCACTGACAGAATTCCGCAAGCTCGGTCCGGGCCCATTCGATCATTCTGAGATAGGCAATATTATGAACGACACCACCCGCGTCAGTGTCATAAAAATAAACCTTGATGACTCCACTCCACTGAGGAGAGTCCGGCAGGCTCACGGCTCTATTCCTTCTTGAATCAATCTCTCAACGATGGTTTTCACTACTTTGACCCGGGCATACCACTTAAAGTTACCTTCAATCAAATTCCAAGGTGCGTAATCGGTATCCGTTTTTTCAAACATTTCCTCGGCTGCCGCATTATGCTGATCCCACTTTTCGCGATTTCTCCAGTCTTCTTCATTGATCTTCCAATGCTTATACGGATCACTCTCTCGCCGGCGGAAGCGTATCAGCTGCTCCTCTTTCGTGATTTGCAGATAAAACTTAATAATGATAGCGCCCCCGTCTGAAAGCGTGCGCTCAAAGTCATTGATTTCCTGATACGCCCTCTGCCATTCTTCCTGAGCGGCAAACCCTTCTACACGCTCAACCAGCAGACGCCCATACCAGCTGCGATCAAAGATAGCGATCTCACCTTTCGCAGGGAGTTTTGTCCAAAAGCGCCAGAGGTAATGGTGCCCGTATTCGATCGGGGTCGGCTTAATAATGGAATACACTCGGATATTTCGAGGGTCGAGTTTCTCGACCGCCCTCCGAATGACTCCACCTTTCCCTGCGGCGTCAGGACCTTCGAAGACCAGAATCAAGCTCCGTTTACTCTCCATCAGCAGCCGCTGCTGGTGTATCAATTTGAGCTGATACTTCTGAAGCTTCTCTTTGTATTTATCTTTCTCTTTAATCTGACGACTCAGATCCAACTCTTCTAAACGTAACATTAAGGTAATGAGCTATCGCAACTCATCACAAATAGCAACTGCCTTGAATGAAAAAATACAACTTGTCTTTCCGCGCATTACCCTTTGGATGCTCCTGATGGAATCTCTCTGCCTCAAAAACCAGGATGCCCTTTTTGACCACTTAATCGATCGATGGTCTGAGATCGGAGGAGACGCTCTCAGCCAACGCGGTGGTTTTAAAGTCGCCTTAACCGGAAGCGCATTCGTTACTGACTTCTACCGGAAGCTAAGCAAGTCAGAGTGGCCCTGGTCAGCAACGCCTCTCTTTCTTACCGAAGAAAATTGGGTTCCGCGCCAACATCCTCATTCCCATTTTCAACAGGTTTACCAGTGTTTTCATCCTCATCGAGTGACGCTCCACGGCTGGGAAACGGAGAATATTGATCCGGATATCTCCTGCCTCCGTCATGAAAAGCATCTTCTTCAGCAGTTGAGCAGACCCCCAAGGTTCGATCTGGTTATCCTCACCATCAATCAAACGAATGAAATTGCGGGCTTATTTCCAACCTCAAGCGCCTGGGACGAGACGAAAGATCTATCCGCTCCTTCTGAAAATGATAGAACCCGGACGCTCCACCTCAGCCTGACACCTCCACTCATTCGTCTCGCCCACCATATCTGGATCATTCAGGAGGAAATGACGGTGAGAGAGGATCTCCGTCAAGTGTCGCCTGCTGTCGAAAAACTCTGCCTGGATCACGCCAGCACGACTCTGTTCTTATTTGAAGCAGAGGATTAGAAGCGGTTTCTAGCGATTTCTTTTCGACAGATGCGTCTGATTTAGGCACATTATCGAATCTCTTATGAAAAAAGAATCACTCACTTCTAAGGACGAGATAACACCCGAATCAATTCGTCCATTCCGGCTTGTCATTTTTGGAGCAAGCGGAGACCTCACCAAACGGAAGCTCGTCCCTGCCTTGTTTGGTCTTTATCACGAAGGGAGCTTACCGGAACATTTTGAGATCATTGGCTTCGCACGCCGAGAGAAGTCAGATGAACAGTTTCGTGAGGAAATGCTGGAAGGGATCAATACCTTTTCACGCTTTAAACCGGTTGAAGAAGAGGAATGGTCCGCATTCTCCAAACACATTTCTTACCATCAGGGAAACTTTGATGAAAAGGATGCCTATCAGTCTCTGGCAACTAAATTAGCAAAACCGATTGGCGATCAGGAAAAATCTCTCAATTTATTCTATCTATCCACTGCTCCTGAATTTTTCGTTACCTGTACGCGTGAATTGTCGGAAGTAGACTGTGTCGGTTACGGCATGGATTCTCGTATCGTCGTAGAAAAACCAGTCGGGCATGACTATGATTCGGCTAAAGAACTGGTCAACGAACTCCAACAGTGTCTAGATGAATCATCTATCTACCGGATCGACCATTACCTGGGTAAAGAAACCGTGCAGAATATGCTCTATTTCCGGTTCGCGAACTCGATCTTTGAACCGATCTGGAATAGCTCCATGATTGATCATATTCAAATCACGGTTGCAGAAGAAGAAGGAGTCGGAACCCGAGGCGGCTACTATGACGGTGTGGGAGCCCTCCGGGATATGGTTCAGAACCACCTCATGCAATTGTTAACCATCACCGCCATGGAACCCCCCGCCACCCTTTCTTCAGACTCGATTCGTGATGAAAAAGTGAAAGTACTGAGATCCATCCCGACTCCTGAGACAGACTATATTGTTCACAATGCCATCGGAGCTCAATATGAGGGCTACCGCTCTGAAGACCGGGTGGACGCGAAGTCGACCACGGAAACCTATGTCGGATTAAAATTGATGATTGATAACTGGCGCTGGGCTGGAGTGCCATTTTATCTGCGCACCGGTAAATGTATGCCTGTGAAAGCCAGTGAAATCATCGTCGTCTTTAAACGCCCACCTCATGCCCTCTTTCATAGCGTAGCAGGCGTGAACTATCTGCACCGAAACCGGCTTCACATCCGTCTTCAACCTGACGAAGGAATCCATATGGCTTTCGCCGCGAAAATCCCCGGTAAGAGCGCGATGGACGATGTGGACATGGACTTTGCCTACACTTCTAAATTCGGTTCTTACTCACCGGAAGCTTATGAGCGTCTCCTCAATGATTTCATCATTGGTGACTCGACCCTCTTCACCCGTTCCGATGAAGTGCTCGAAGCGTGGAGGATCACCGATGCAATATCGACAGGCCTGAGGCGCAAAAATGTCGAACTCTATCGGCGCGGATCATGGGGACCAGCAGCTTGTGATCAATTACTAGCTGATGCAGGCAATTCATGGGTGAAGCTGTTACCTCGTGCCAAGAAATGCTAGGCCCGGTTAGCTGGCGATGAACGAATTATTTCTTGTCGACGGGGCGTGCCAAATCGACAGCGATACTGCGTCCTCCTAGATCTGAACCATTTAATGCTTCCTGAGCTGTCTTCGCACAGGCTTCATCTGTGTAGGTCACAAAGGCAAAACCCCGTGGACGGGAAGTGGCTCGATCTAGAGGAATAAAAATATCGGTAATCTCACCATGTGGGCTGAAGAGTTCCCGAATTTCTGTCTCAGTCGCTTTGAAAGGAATATTCCCAACAAATAGCTTTTTACTCATACTTCTTTTCTCTCGTAACCAGAAGTCTTCGTTAACTTCTGTGCAACTAACCCATACTGAGATGACTACAATTTAGCGTCAATCAGGATTCATTTTCGTTAAATACTGGACATTCGCAGAGGAAGCCGTGAGCCTATGCACCTTCTAAATCCGCTTTATTCATGACGAACTCATCTTCCATGCCGTTAAGGTCCGTTCTTTTCGCCGCCATCATCTCGCTCTTTCTCGGAGCAACGACTCTGCCACTCATTGACCGGGATGAACCGAGGTTCAGTAGAGCAACGGTGGAGATGATGGAAAAGAATGACTGGGTCATTCCCTGGTTCAATGGCGAGTATCGTTTCGATAAACCTCCGCTCACGTACTGGCTGATGCGGGCAAGCTATACGGTCCTGGGCCAAACTGAGCTGGGAGCACGTTTTCACTCGATTCTGAGTTCAATCGGCGTTGCTCTGGTCCTCTTACTCTGGCTTCGAGCCCGCGGACAGCAGAGGGCAGGATTCTTAGCCGCAATTGTCTGGCTCACGATTTTACAGGTTCAGCTTCATGGAAGACTGGCGGTCGCGGATATGCCGCTTCTTTTCTTTTTAACTGTCACTCAACTCGCTGTTTTTGAATTACTTTATCCTTCTCCGGGACTGAAGAGGATATTCCCATTTTTACCGGTCGTCTTGGGCCTGAGTTTAGGGTTTGGCTTTTTGGCAAAAGGACCTCTTGCCTACCTGGTGCCTCTACTCACTGTGACATTTTTTCGCTTTGCCTTTCATCGCCAACCAGTCCCCTGGAAACAGCTTAAACCAGTTACTTCCCTCCTGGTCTCCATCATTCCGATCGCGGCCTGGGGGATTCCAGCGCTTATTGTTACGCAAGGCGCATTTTGGAATGTCGGCATGGGGGAACATGTCATCGACCGCGGATTTGACTCCTTCAATTCCAGATCAATCATCCCCGGCTATTACTTCCTGACCATCTTTCTCAGTTTCATGCCCTGGTGGTCATGGTTTGGGGGAACGATCTGGGGAAATACCATTCGATGGAAATCAGATCCTCTCCACGCCTTTCTGGCCTCCTGGGCAGTCAGCCCCTTCTTGATTTTTCTCTTTTATAAGACTCAGCTTCCCCACTATACGCTCCCTGGGTTTCCAGCTTTAGCCGCTTTAATCGCGATCGTCTTAGCCACAGGCAAACTGGATCACCGTTTTGCCAGGAGATGGTTCTGGAGCACTCAGATTTTCTGGTGGATCCTCATCATGGGCTTAACCGTCTTTTTCTTCTACCCCAATTGGCCTGAGTCGTGGGCCCCGGTACGTAACATGTTCGGCTGGCTACTGCTCTGCCTGTTCCTACTGACCTTAGCCCCCCTCTGTTGGAAGTCTCAAAAACCAATTCTCATCCGAGCGATGGGCTATCTCATCCTTGGCTCGGGGCTGGCCTTCTTCCAGGGTAGTAAATTACTCAGGCAAGTTGCTATCGCACCTGCCGTCAGTCATTTAAAAAGCCAATTGGGAGATGAGCCTAGCCTGATGGCGTATGGATTTACCGAACCGAGTCTGGTTTTTTATACCGATGCCTATTGGCAAATGCTTCATCGCCCGGAGGATACCATCAGAGAACTTGAGTCAACGAATGAAGGCCTCGCTGTCGTTCTTGAAAAAGAAACACCACTCTTTGAATGGCTGATCAGTGAATGGTCCGGCAATGAATTAAAACGTGTGAAGAATTATCAGGAAAAGCTCCGGGAAGCGAAGGCTTCGGGAACGTCTCCTCTTCTCACGGTTCCGATTGCGGGATTCAACACAGCTCGAATCAGTTGGTCAGAGTGCCAGGTTTGGATCAAGACACCCTTAGTGGGCTCTTCTCCTATTCCGACGGATGCCTCTTCCGACGTCGATAAGCCAGCAGATATCCGCAAGTGATACCAAGTCCACTACCCGCTAATATATCCGTCCAGTGGTGACGGTTTAATTCGATCCGCGACCAGCAAACACTGAAACCCAGAATCAGAGCAGGCACTGCTACTGGTGGATAACAATAAGCCACCGCTGACGCCGTTCCCATTGAGGTTGCCGCATGCCCGGATGGAAATCCGTGATAACCTGAATCCCAATGGAGACCGTAAAGCCCATCAGGTAATCCAGATGACGGGCGAGGCCTGCCCACGGTGAGGCGCACCACATTGACCGCGATCCCTGCTGTAGCTGCGGCAGCAAGAATACTCAGCGCCGCCATCCTCCAGGATCTTCTTTTTCTTATCCAGCCCATCGCCCAGATCAAACCTACGATGATGAGCGAACCCGTGTAAAAATCACCCCAGTGACTGATTCCCCGCGCAAGCTGGTGAATCCATGAGGATTCATCATTATAGCGACTGGCCTCTAAGAGAGCGCTGTCATTGGCAAAAAGAAAAATCAAAAGGATCAAACCGATCCAAAGTGGATATGCCAAATCAGGGATCCGCGACTGAATCCCCTTTTTCCACCATCCAAATAACAAAACCACATCTCGCCACAACCCTTTCATGTCAAAGTATCTAGACGAGCATGCCCTAGCCGTCAAAAGATTAGAAGCGGTTTCATCAATTCTCGTAATCGAACAACGTTAAGAATGTCACTTTGCACTCCAGCTATTTCTGTGCATCTTCAAAGGATGAAACGACTACTGTATTTGATACTACTGATTGCTGTTACCTCTACTGGATTTTCTGAGGTAGAATCAAAAGAAGTCACCTATCAAGTGGGAACGGAAGTGATGAAGGGATACCTGAGTCAGCCTGCAGAAACACCCCGATCTGTTCCCGGAATCCTCGTGGTACACGAATGGTGGGGACATAACGATTATGCTCGCTCCCGCGCAGAGCAACTTGCGGAACTGGGCTATGTCGCACTAGCGGTCGATATGTATGGTGAAGGGAAGAAGGCAGACCATCCCAAAACGGCTGGCCAGTTTGCCAGCGCCGTCATGTCTAATCAGGAACTGGCTAAGGCTCGTTTTCTCGCTGCGATGGAACTCTTGAAAGCAAACCCCTATGTGAATCAGGAAAAACTGGGGGCAATCGGCTACTGCTTCGGCGGGGCCACAGTGCTGAATATGGCTAGACTCGGCCTCGATCTGAAGGGGGTTGTTTCCTTTCATGGTTCACTCGCTTCATCGGTCACCGCAGAGAGTCCCATCCAGACAAAGATCCTCGTCTGTCACGGTGGAAGTGACTCTTTTATCTCAGAAGA
>JBCBYL010000138.1:0-5753 GCA_039815855.1 Verrucomicrobiota bacterium | reverse complement strand
TTCGTTTGGAACTGGCTGCCCAACACTGATTCGTTTAAATATCTCCTCTCCTTATGCCTAACCCTATCTCAGTTCTGATCGTCGAAGACAACAAAGCCTTCGCTAATTCTCTGAAGGAAACAATTGAGGCCGTTCCAGACATGCACTGGATGGCCACCTATCACCGGGGTGAAGACTGTATGAGCCAAATGAAAAGCGATCCACGCTTACGTCCGGATGTCATCCTTCTCGACTTACATCTGCCCGGACGTGATGGACTTAACTTTATTCCCCTGTTCAAACAAATGACACCTCAGTCTAAGATCATTATCCTGACTCAGGACGATACGCACACGCATACCCTGGAAGCGATCAAGCTCGGGGTCTCCGGATACCTCCTGAAAAATATCTCAATCTCAGAAATATGGACGATCATCCGGGAAGTTCATCAGGGCGGGTGCATCATTGATTCTCGCCTCTCTCGTATCGTCCTCGATGCGTTAACCTCTCCTTCCGCACCGGCGGAAAATCCATTAAGCGAACGTGAGCAGCAGGTGCTCGAGCAATTGGCTATGGGCTACCTCAAAAAAGAGATCGCAGATAACTTGGAGCTGAGTCAGCACACCATTAATCGCTACACCGAAAATCTCTATAAAAAATTGCAAGTAAGCAATGTTGCCGCCGCGGTCGCTTCGGCCATTCGCAAGGGCATTATCTAAATTCCCCATGCGTCCCCCAGAAAGGGCCTCTAGGGAAATATTACCAATATATTACCTGATCTCGTTAAAATTTCTTTACCATTTTACTAGGTTTTAAGCCTGATCAGATAGGGTAATTTTACCCAGGTCTCACTTTTCTGATACATCTATATCCTATTGATGTAGAATGGTTTGCGATATTTCGAACAGAGAAATGCCCAGCTTGTGCCCCCCTTGCCTGACTCCCTCCATAAAGGGTATGCTGTAGTCATGTTGAACCTAAGCTCAAAACCTAAACTACAGAATAAAGATTATGAATAACATGACTCAGAAAAATAATGAAACTGTGCTCGATCCTCTTGGTGCCACCTTTGCAGCGCTCATTCTTCGCCTCTGGCTCGGTATGCGCAGTTTGCTGACTGGAATCGAAAAATTTTCAGGAAAAGAAATAGAATCGATCCCCACCTTAATTAACGGAGAGCCGGATCCCAACGGACTGGAAACGACTGTCGTCAAAAAGTTCTACTCCCTCGGAAATTATCAGGGTGTCCCCGATCCCCTTTACCAAAGCTTTAAGCAGGAACCCCTGATCATGGAATGGATGCTCGATAGCTATAACTGCATTCTTGGACCTGCCCTCATCCTCCTTGGTCTGGGTCTACTCCTCGGCTTGGCCACTCGGATCTCCCTCCTGGGAATGGGGCTGCTCTACACCAGTCTGACCTTAGGACTCATCCTCTTGAATCAGTCATCAGGAATCGCCTGGCTAGCGACACACATCATCCTCGTTGTCCTCATGCTCCTGGTCGCTCAGCACAATCGGTTGGAACTAGGCAGCCTGATCAGAAGACAGATCCAGCTGAGAAGAAAAACAGATCAACCTCAATCATCAGTATGAATTCGAAACCCTCCATTTCACGTCGGCACTTTTGCCGCACCGCATCTACCGCCGGTCTGGTCATGGCTGCTCCATCCATTCTCAAATCAGGCACTCTCCAAACTCCTTCGAACGAAGTGCGGGTCGGCTTCATCGGATGCGGCAAGCAACACGCAGTCCTCTACAACGCGATGATGAACATACCGGGCATTCGCTTTGTTGCTGCCTGCGACATCAAAGTACAAGATTGTCTCAGGTCAACTTACAGGCGTTTCGGTAGAACATACGGCTATAAAATCTCGACTTACACCGATGCCGAGGAAATGCTGAAGAAGGAAAAAGGGAAGATGGATGCTGTCTTCATAGCCACCCCTGACTTCTGGCATGCTCCTCATACCATCATGGCCCTTGAATCAGGATATCATGTCTACTGCGAAAAGATGATGTCCCACACGCTCGAAGGTGCCCGCGCCATGGTCGCCGCCATGGATCGAACCGGAAAGCTCTGCCAGATCGGTCATCAACGTCGGAGTAATCCCCGCTACCGTTATGTCCTCAATGAGTTAATTAAAAACCAGAAAATTTGCGGTCAAATCGTAAATGTCAATGCCCAGTGGAATCGGTCTATCGCATCATCTAGAGACAAAAAACATGGTAGGCCTGAGCATCTCCCTGATGGAAAAACACTGAAGCGCTATGGGTTTGATGCTGGCGCGACTCATTCACTCAGCGAAGAAGACTTACGTCATCGCTACCTGAACTGGCGTTGGTATAAAAGTCTCTCCGGAGGTCCGATCTCAGATCTGGGTGCCCACCAAATCGACATCATCAACTGGTTTTTCGGAACCACACCTAAGAGCCTCTACGCCTCGGGTGACCGTAGTGTCTTCAAGAATCGAGAACATTTCGACAATGTCATGTGCATCTTTGACTACGACACCCCGGAAGGCAGCGCCAGGGCCTTCTACCAGGTCCTCACGACCACCAGTGCCGGCGGCGGATACTACGAATCCTTCATGGGCACCGATGCGACCATTGCCATTTCTGAACGCGAGTCCTACACCAATATCTACAAAGAATCTGTCGCCCCAGCTTCAAAGTGGGATGATCTCGTCTCCAGAGGATACTTAAAGAAAGTAGCCGGGGGGTACAGTGGCTCCGATAGCGGCTCCATCGCCTCGTATGAATCAGCACCACCTGATCGCTATGCGCTCCCAGGCGGATTAGGCTCGCACGATGACCTGGATGGCAAATCGAAGGCCAAACCACCTCACCAGCCTCATATTGAAAACTTTATTGCTGCGATTCGTGGCGAGGCCGAACTGACCTGTGATGCCCGTCACGCCCTCGAATCAGAGGCCCCGATATACTGGATCAATCAGGCTGCTGAATCAGGTGAGCCAGTCACTTTCACCGACAACCATCTACACACCTAAAAATTATGAAAAAATCCATTACACTTATCATCATCAGCTTGGCCTCGTTCATCGGGTGCTCTGAGCAAAAACAATCCACCACCAGCACAACCTCAACACCATCAACAGGGAGCTTCATATTAGAGACTACCATTGCCGAGCCTGACAAGATGGGCACACCGCCTGATCCCGTAAAAGAACAATTCCTTGATCCTGTTGCACAATCTGTCCCGAAACCTCAGGTCCCCAAAGGAACCATCTTATTGTCGAAAGAAAAACCGGTAACCGCCAGTGATGAATTCCCAATTATTGGAGAACTCTCTTATGTCACTGACGGAGAGAAAGAAGGCGGAGAAGGTTATTATCTAGACCTATATGAAGGCCTCCAATGGGTTCAAATTGATCTCGAAGAGGAAGCCACACTCTCTGCCATCTGGATCTGGCATGCGAACAGTTGGCCCGAGGCTGCCCATGACGTCATCGTGCAAGTCTCGAAGGATCCCGCTTTTGAGAAAGGAGTAACCACTCTCTTCAATAACGATTACGACAACTCAGCCAATATGGGTAAAGGGAGAGACAGACCTTATGTGGAAACTCAATTCGGAAAATTGGTCGATGCCAGAAATACTGAGGCCCGTTACGTGAGACTCTTCAGCGATGGAAGCACTGCAAGAGATGCAAATCGTTACGTCGAAGTCGAAGTCTACGGAAAACCTTAGATCATACGAGGACGACAAAGGCCACAAAATCTAAGGAGTCTAGTGACTTGTTTTTTAAAAGCGCGCGCACCGAATAGAGCGAGAGACCTATGGTGAAACGAGAGCCTTTTCCCATTTTCCCTCTTTTTCCTCATTCCCTCTCCTACCGAACAACCCAGGGCTGGTAAAAAGCGGCTCCGAGCGTAGCCTGACCCGCTCTAGTGATAAATTGACGTCTGGTCGCAGAATTTTCCATCCATCCATCCATCATCGTTGAGTAAAAAGTCCTATAATTCCTTCAGGAATGCCTGCAGCCTCGCTTTCAGTTCAGCTGCTTTCTCCGGATTCTCTTCAATGACGTTGTTCTGTTCACCTAAATCATCTACTAAATGAAAGAGCTGTTCGACGCGAGGATTCTCTTTCTTGCCTAGCTTCTTATCTTTCGCCTCCCATTTTCCGAATTGAGTATCATGACGGTATTTCCAGTCACCGATACGGATCGCCTTACCACCTGCATAGACAAAGTAATCCCGAGACGTGGCTTCGGTTCCTCTCCCTTTCAGCACCGCACTGATATCGATCCCGTCGATTTCACGATCCTGCGGAGCCTCAGTTCCAGCAAATGAAGCCAGGGTCGGCATCAGATCCAGAGTGGTGGCATTAAACGTAGTGGTCTTTCCTGCGGGAATCGTTCCAGGCCACCAGAAAATACCCGGCACACGCTGCCCTCCCTCGAAGGTCGACCCTTTACCATCACGCAATGGGCCTGCGGAGCCTCCGTGGTCACCTTTAATCAACCACGGGCCATTATCTGAGGTAAAGACGACCAGTGTTTTTTCATCGAGATTCAATTCCTTCAGGGTCTTCATAATTTGCCCCACGGACCAGTCGATTTCTTCGATCACATCACCATAAAGCCCCCTCTCCGTCTTGCCCTGAAATGATTCTGAGGCAAAGAGAGGTGTATGCGGCATCGTGTGGGCGTAGTAGAGGAAGAAAGGCGTGTCCTGTGCTTCGGTAATGAATTCGATCGCTTTCTCGGTATAACGTTTCGTGATCGTCGACTGATCGACTGGCCATTCGATCACCTCTTTATCAACCAGGAGAGGCACCTTGTCTTTATACTTCTGGTAGAGGCTTTTTATATCCGCTTCGGCCGTCGGTTGGTATTCCAGATAGTTCTCTTCAGTCATTTGCTCAAAGAACTGAACGTCCTCTGCCAATGGCATGGAGCCGTCCTGAGCCATGTCATTACTGTACGGAATCCCATAGTACGACTCAAAGCCCTGCTCAGTAGGTAAATACTTTGGAAGATGTCCAAGGTGCCACTTCCCTACCATAGCGGTACGGTATCCGTTTTCCTTCAGCACCTCGGCAATGGTCACTTCACTTTGTGGTAGCCCTTTTTTACTCCTTGGAAAAAGGACTCCATTCACGGTGGTGCGTTGAGGGTAGCGCCCCGTCAGTAGAGCCGCACGGCTGGGTGAGCACACGGTATGTGCCGCATGAAAATCAGTGAATTTCATCCCCTCATCTACCATCCGATCCAATTCAGGAGTCTGGTAACCCGGAGTCGGGACAAAACGATTCACATCTCCATAGCCAAGGTCATCCATGAAAATGATAATGAAATTAGGCTGACTCCCCTTCTCCGCCTTCACGGTGGGAGAAGAACAGCTCAACCCCGCCAGTCCGAGACAAAAAACCATGAACACTTGAAGAAAATGTGAATAACGCAGCAAATTCATGAAAATGAAAATAGGATATCCCCGCTAAATTGCGAACCTAATCATTACAACTTACAGAACCGCTCGATCTACCGCAGTAACAGGCGCCCGCTCATCACCCTCAGGTAAGAAGTCCCCCCTGTCCTCCGTAGCTTCAGCGAAGGAGGAATACCAACTCAATCTAGCCATCCACCTCCCCCGATCACGCGGTGAAACACTCGAATCCGCCTGCAACGTTTTTTCAACCCATACTCTCATCACATATAAGCATACATGAACTCACCCCAGATAAATCAAGTTGATTATATAACATCAAATTCCCTGCACTGTTTACTTCTTCTTTACATGATATTTAAACA
>JBCBYL010000086.1:0-10899 GCA_039815855.1 Verrucomicrobiota bacterium | reverse complement strand
CGTTACAATACTCTGTCATCCAATCTGGAATGTCACCGTAAAACGCGTGAGCTATAGAACCAGATTGGATGACAGAGTATTGTAACGAGCAGTTGGACATGTTCCTGAAATGCGTATTGGAAGATTTTTGGAAGAAATACCCACAGAAATTAATGCGTACAAAGCGGTAGTGCCAACTCGTTACACGCTTCGCGTTCCACTCACAGCACACCGCTAACGTTCTACAGATAAATGAAATGCACGATCTGCAAGAGACCACTCAACAACCCGGACGATCCCCTTTCTGGTGATTGCGGCGGAGATTGCTGGGGCTGTATTGGAGAGATTGAGGCCGAATCAGGCTGGGAGCCTTCACTCACTATGGTCCGAAAAGAGTTCTCAGAAGGTCTGCGACCAGGGTGGAAGGACCCAGAAATAGAAGAAGAAAAGAAAAAATAGAGTAGAACAATATCGTAGAGCCAATTCGTTACACGCTACACGTTCCACTCTTGACTCACGATTAACGTTCGATAAAAGAATATGGACAAAGTCACTATTAAAAGAGAGACCATCAAAGCCATGATGATCGATTCTATGAATAAATACGTTAATCTTGTTCTTATTCCGGAAGGAGTGATCGACGAAACTAAGTGGAAAGACTTAGATAGAGGAGTCGATACTGTGATTTGCCAAAAGAAACACGAGGTAGCACAATCCACTTTAGAAAAACTGAAAATTTAACATCGTACAAAGCAATAGTGCCATCTCGTTACACGCTTCGCGTTCCACTCGCAGCACACTGCTGACGTTCGATATAGGAAATGAATAACATTAGGCGTGACTCTCCTTTTAAGAAGATTGGCTGGCCTGCAAGAATATTTCTCTTTGTTTTGAGTGTAGCCTTGTTCTTTATGGGTTATATATCCTTTAGATACGAGGATGGTGGCATTCTTTTCCAGATTACTATGCTACTTTTTGGTATAATATTTTTATTGGCTGCAATTTACGGATATGACCGCAAAAAATGATTATAAAGAATAAAACATCGAACAATGCCGTTGAGGCAACCGCTTACAGCGGTTGCAGTTTTGTGGTAATTCATTCCTCCAGCCGCTGAAAGCGGCGCCTCACGGCTGACGTTCGATAAAATAACTAACATTGATTATATCAATATTGATTAAACTTTTATATATTTCCCTTGCAAGAGTATCTCCATCTACCTGTAGGGCATGAAGAATATTTTGATATCACCATGGACTTGGATCCTTCCAGTTCCCCTAGCATATATTGTAAGCTTGTGTTGGCTAGGTTGGATGGGCTCTTTTGTTCACATTGTGGTTTTCTATGCTCCTATGGGTTTAATCTCATTATTTAGACCCGATTTTACAGTAAATGAGTCTGGGTATATGACCAATGATGTCTCATTGATTTTAGCTATCCATGGAGTTTTTTGGCTATCTCTGTTGTGTGGTCTTCTTTGTAGAAAATTACTAAACCAAAGGATTCTATCCTTTATATTCTTAGTGATGATCTCTATTCTTATTTCAACATTGGTAGGTTGTTCACAACATTGGCATGCACCCAAATTTTAGAGATACCGAACCAGTCGATGGATAGAATAGGTATTCCGCTACCGCTTCATACCTATCTATCATCTCTACGTTCTGTTTAAAAAATGTACTGGCTCTTACTCATCCCCATTTCAATTGGATTGTATATTTGGTTGTATCGCTCAGAGCGGGTATATTACAGGAAGAAGATTTATGAGTGGGCAGAGTTTAATGATGTCGTTATCCATAGTATCGAGAATGATTTTGGGCATAGCCCATTGGAGTTTCCATCCCCACGGAGATCATTCAATTGGGGATCATACTCTATAGCCTTTAAGGTTACTTATAGTGATAGTGAGTCCCAGCAGAAGGCAGGCCGAATACTTTGTGGCCATAGCAGTGCTAGGGGAGACATTCAGGCATCTTGGGATGTTGACTGCAAACTATCTCAACCAAATGAAACAGACGAAAAATAAAACACAGAACAAAGCATTTTACCCAATTCTCTCGCTGCGCTCGTTCTTGAGTAAATGCTGACGTTCGGGTGACTAATGAAAAAAATAATTCCATTTACACTGGGCTTTATCCTTGGTGCCATGATTTTTGGAACCGGGTGGTATCTTGAGAGTCAATTTAGCATTTTCAGGTCATTTCCAGATCAAATTCCCTTTAATTCGGAAGACTGGAAATCAGGCAACGCGAATATACGGGGCGGCATGTATAGAGATGTCTTAAGAATGTTAGAATCTGAACGTCCAGATAAGGAAACCACAGAGGATTTACTTGGTCCCTCTGGCTACATCGAATCAGCTCAGCTAAACGGTGCAAAATACTACCTTGTATATCACATCGATCGTGGCCATAGATTTTTCGTAGTTCCTTACTTACTTAAGTTAGGCATTGCCTTTCATAATGATGACACATATTCACATAATATTATATGGGATTAACGCCGGGCAAGCGCATTGATTCAACGGCTTACACGCTTCCCACCTTCGCCAAGGATACGGCGGGGAGGCAGCGTTCCAGCTGTGAGATTACCGGTTGATTACCAACCGACCTGACGAACTCTTTTTAACCACTGATGACACGGATGAACACTGGTGTTACTCGTCTCGGCCACTTTTCCAGAGTGTGATTTTGTCGGTGTCATTGCTGGATGGGGTACCTGGAGTGCTGCGGCCTTGTTGGACATCGGTCTCGAGCTGGGCGAGCAGCTTTGATGCGATCTCCGGCTCTGTTGCGTAGAGGCTGGTGGTTTCTGAGACATCATTTCCCATATGGTAGAGCTGAGCTTCCGGTTGGTCAGCAGACTGCTTTTCTCCCGGCTTGGTCCACCCTCCCGAACCACGTGCGAGGAGGAGTTTCCAGTCAGCCTCTCGATAGGCGAAGTGCCCCGAAACTGAATGGTGAATGATCCCTTTTCGTTCGGTCTGGATCGGCTCTCCTGAAAAAGCGGGAAGGAAACTCACACTGTCTTCGCAAGAATCTGTAGGGACAGGCTGATCGACCAATTCCGCAACAGTGGCAAAGAAGTCGGTCAGACAAATCAACTGATCGGAAGTCGATCCCGGTTCAATGTGACCGGGCCAGCGAACAATGAAGGGCACCCGGTGTCCACCATCCCAGAGATCCGCTTTCGAACCACGGTAGTGAGCGCTGACATGGTGCCCCTGGTCTCGGAGCTTACTTATCCCCGCGGCTTTTGAGCAGCCATTATCACTGCTGTAAATCACGAGCGTATTTTCAGTCAGTCCGTTGCGTTCCAGAGCATCGGTAACCGCTCCCAGGGCGGCGTCTGTCTGCATGACAAAGTCTCCGTAGTCACCGAGCCCGCTTTTTCCCTGCCATTCCGGTGAGGGAACAATGGGTGTATGGGGAGACCCGAGGGGCACATAGAGGAAGAAGGGCTGATCAGGGGCTTCCCCTGCCCTCTGATCGATGTATTCGGCTGCCTTGCGGGTCAGGCGTGGAAGCATGTTGATCGGAGGGTCGTGTTCAATCACTTGATCATCTTCGATGACGACCTGCATGTCTCGAGCATGATGGAAGCCATGGTAATAATCAAAGCCACGGGTCAGCGGGCCATCGGGTATCGTCGAACCCACCGGTGCTCCTTTTTTGCTATGTTCCTTTCTCTCTAAGGCTTGTCCGGAATCAGGGTGCAAATAGTTGAAATTCAAATGCCACTTACCAATGATGGCGGTGTGGTAGCCCTGACTTTTGAGAAAACTCGCCACCGTCGGGCGCTCCTCTGCAATCAAGTTAGGCTCGAAGCCCTGAACGACACCTTTTTGCAAGGTGGTGCGCCAGCTGTAGCGTCCTGTCAGTAATCCGTAACGGGTGGGGGTGCAGACCGAGGAGCCGGAATGGGCATCGGTAAAGATCATCCCCTGCTCAGCCAGTTGATCGGCTGCCGGGGTAGGAATCTTTCCGTTTACCGGATTCAAGCACTGAACATCTCCATATCCCAGGTCGTCACAGAAAACGAATACGATGTTCGGAAGTGGTTCAGCCGAAACCCCTGATCCACTGATGATGAGAAGGCCGAATAGAGGAAAAATAGAAAAAATAGGAAAAGTGGCTCTCCTGATTAAAAGCTCCAAACCTTGCATCCTCAAAGAGTAATCAGAAGTGGATGGATCACAAGCTCTTGCTGCTACGACCCACCCGTCATATCGAGGTGGAGTGTTCTCTCAGGGATTTCGGTATGGCCATGGTTTAACGTTTAGGTTCCAGTCGGTCAGACTTAGAAATCCAACCGCGCTTGAACATGAAGTCAGATAAATTTGCGGTGATCATTCTGGATGTGCGAAGGACATCGTCCGTTACTCCCTTCGCGGCTCCGCTTACCCCTGAAACAACGGCACCGACAGGTCCCGCCGAAACCAGTCCCCCCGGAGAGGCACCACTTCCCCCTGTTGTGCGGAAAGCCATGAAAGGTGGGCTGGGATATTTAAGCATGTCATAGACTTCGATCTCAGTTTCCATCTTTGTGCCACCTGCTCCAAATCCGATGGTCGCTCTCAAGGCACGACTCCCCTGATTGACGAGAGTGAATTTACCTTTCATTAGCCAATGACGTCCCTGTGGAACTTGGGAGACATCCGACACCAGGATTGTCGTCACCAAATGCTTATTGAAACGTTCATTCAGGGCAGCATCCATCATATCCTGAAGATTTTCTTTAAATTCGGTTAATTCCGCGCCTTCCCGATCGACGTTAAATTCGCCAGTCGTGTCAAGAGGGGTGACGTAGATGACCAAAGGAAGGGTATTCCCTCCGGCGTTTGATTCAATGAGGGTGTCCTCCACACTGACCGAAGCACAACCCTGAATGAGAATGAGGGCGGATACAGGACAGAACAGCTGAATAAGAGTTTTAAATGTGCGCATGAATTCAACTAATCGATAAAAATAAAATGTCAAAAGTTGTTCGTTCATAAATTTTCAGTCATATAAAATGTCATTGTTACGATCATTGGGGTAAGTAGAATTTTATCATGCAAATGCCCTCTCAATTTGGTCATGTATTGATTGCTCTCCTCTTTTTAGCGATCACGAGTGACCTCTGTGCCCAAAAACCGAATTTTATCGTCATTCTCGTCGATGACATGGGCTATTCCGACATTGGTTGTATGGGCGGCCCGGTCCAAACACCCCACCTGGATGGCCTGGCCAGTTCAGGCATCCTCTTTAACAACTATCGGACCTACCCGAAATGCATGCCGACCCGAAACGCGCTTATGACCGGGATGGATGATTTCCGTAAGAAAGAGGACAGCATCACCATCGCTGAGGCGCTCAAACCCGAGGGCTATGGCACCTATTTTGTCGGCAAGGCGCATGGGAAACTGATCAACGATACAAAAACGGCACTGAAAAGAGGCTTCGACCGCACTTTTGGAAATTCTGCGGGTGGGAATTTCTGGGATCATACTACGAGACAGACGATGTTGGATGGGGAGCCTTGGGATACCGATCAACCCTTTTACAAAACGGATGTTCATACTGACTATGCACTCCAATTCCTGGATGAGAATGGTACGGAGAATCCCTTCTTCCTCTACCTCGCCTATCATGCCCCGCATTACCCGATACAGGCAAAGCCTGAGACGATTGATCAATACAGAGGTCAATTCATGGATGGCCCTTCGGCCCTGCGTAAAAAACGCTTTGCCCGCATGCAGGACTTAGGATTGATCACTGAAGGCACGCAACTCTCTCCCGATTTCACCGAAATGGAAAACGCCTGGGATTCCCTCCCCCAGGAGAAGAAAGTCTATTACGATCAGGTGATGGCGGGCTATTGCGCCATGATCGACTCGGTAGATGAAAATGTCGGCCGCGTCCTCCAGAAATTGAAGGAGATGGGAGTCAGAGAAAAAACCGTCCTCTTTTTTGCCTCGGATAACGGAGGTTGTGCCGAAGGAGGTGAAGGAATCTGGCCGGGATATAAGACCGAACGATTCGGCAGAAAATATCAGAAAGAGGCTGAATTCGGTAGTGCGGACTCCCATTGGCAGGTGGGCCAGGCCTGGACGAATTTAAGTAATACACCCCTGCGGGAATGGAAAAATATCAGCCACGAAGGAGGCCTCTCGGTGCCACTCATTATCAACGCACCACAGACCATTAAAGATCCTGGAAAGCTCAATGAGCAACCAGTCATGGTCATGGATGTGATGCCCACGATCCTGGATCTGGCTGGCGTCAGCTATCCAGAGACGTTCGAGGGGAAAACATTAAAACCGATGCGCGGTGTTTCGATTCAGCCCCTTTTAGCGGGCCAGGACCAGGAACTCACGCGTCCCTTCATGCTCTATTTCTCCAAAACGACCTCTTACATCCATTATCCCTGGAAAATTGTCCAGAAGGGTAAGAAAGAACCTTGGGAACTCTATGACCTGGAAAAGGATCGTTCTGAACTCAATGACCTTGCCTCTGAGATGCCTGATCAGCGTGATGCCTTGCTCGCTGAGATGAAGGCGTATCGTGCCAATTAGAAAACTGGAATTCTACGCTATACGGTTAATACTCTTCCCCTATGCCAAAACTCACCATCATCGCAAATATCAAGGCCAAGACGGATCAAACTGATTTGGTCCGCGCCGAACTCGAAAAATTAATCCCTCTGACACGCCCGGAAGCAGGATGTATCAACTATGATTTGCATCAGGATAATGAAGACCCCTCTCGCTTTCTTTTCTATGAAAACTGGGAATCAAGAGAACTGTGGCAGGACCACATGGAAAGCGCTCACCTCAAGAATTTCTTAGCAGTCACAGACGGAGCGATCGAAGACCTGACCCTTTACGAAATGACTCCCATTTCCTGAGGACGGAAGCACTGACAGATCGATAGAGTCAGTTGGTGTCTTTTGTGGCAGACAGGCGTTCGCGTATCCTCTTCTCCGCTTCTAGCGCTTCAGGGCACTCGGTGTAAAAAAAGGCAGCAGGGTCCGGGTTTTGGAGCACAACCTCCCCCTCGCCCCTCCAAGGGATAAGGGCTTTTCCCCAGTAGAGTGTCTGTTGCAGTACGACCAGACCACAGAGAACTCCGCAGGCCTTCAGGAGCATGATCACTTTACTCTTTAGTTTCATCAGATGGATTCGGTGATCCCCGGGAAGACGACGTAAAACATTAGCCACGCGACCAGCAGGGTCAGAATGAGATTAAAGCTCTGTCCACAGAGATAGAGAATGAGCGGCTTCCCTCCAGAAAATTGAGCGCGAAGCACCTTGAAGTCAGTCGAGAGTCCAATACTGACGAAGGCGAGAGCAAAGAGCCATCCGCGCAGAGATTTGGAAAAACCGTATAAACCGTCTTCGATAGAACTCGCGGCCAGTTCAGCCCCTAACGACTGGTGTAAGAGGGAAAAGAAGAGTGAGGCGCCAGCAAAACCGAGAATAAATTTAGGGAAGCGTTTCCAAATCTCGCTGAGCTGAATCCCCGAAGCCTGACCCTCCGATCTTTCCACGCGGGTCGTCCAGTAAACCGCTACTGCAAAAGCGATGACTCCTATGAGGATGTTCTGGATCATTTTGATGGTGGCCGCCACATTGAGCGCCCTCTCCCCGAGAAATGCACCGGCTGCTACCACCGCACCCGTGGCATCAATGGTTCCCCCCATCCAGGCCCCACCCAGCACCTCCGGCATCCCCACCGCTTTAATCAAGGCTGGCATAGCCACCATCATGAGAGAGGTAAAGGCCATCGACAGTCCTACCGCCGTGGTCAGTTCCTCCTTCTTGGCCTTGCAGGCGGCAGCAGTGGCAATCGCCGCTGAGACCCCACAAACACTCATGTCAGCGCTGATGGTTAAGTTGAGCGATTTCGAAGATATCTTCAGAATATGCTGGCCAAACCAGTAGGTGCTTACGAGCACGATCGGAGTAACAACCCAGGCCACGAAAATTCCGGGCAGACCAATCGCCAGAACTTTACCAAAGAGTACTTCTGCCCCCAGCAGGACCAATCCGATTTTAACGAAAAGCTCATGTTGGAGAGCCGGATCCACCCAGGAAGGAAGTCCAAACCCATTCCGGATAATCAATCCCAGCGCGATGGCCCAGAGCGCATAGCCCAAACCTGCCGATTTAAAATCCGCCTGGCTTGCCAATACCTTCGCCACCACAGCCAGACCAAAGACAAAAACGAATCCTTTCACAAAGGGTCGTACCGGCTTCCCGGACATGGCAGTCCCCAAAGCCAGGAGCAAAGAGAGCAAGATTCCCATCCCGACCCAGCCGGGTCTCGCTAAAGTGCCAAGAGGACTCCATTGCCAGGTTGCAAATCGAGAGCTTAACCCCTCGATAAACTCGGCTAAAGAAGCGGTTTCGATTCCCCAGACCGGGAATGCGACAAACAAACCTGTCGCCAGAATGAGCAGTCCTCCTCCCAACCATACCGCTACCCAATCTTCGCTCCACCTCATCTAGCGCTAAAGCATTCCCAAATTCAGAAAATAATCAACCTGTCTCTCTCTTTCTCGCTTTCTCGCTTATCTCATGAAATGCAGTCTCAAATACAGTGTAAGCGCGCATCTATTAGATTTTGTTATTGTTAATCAATGACTTGGAAGATATAACTTAAACTCATGAATATCGTCTACAGGAAAAATCCGATTAACCCACTGATCGGATCGGCCGGTGTCTCTGCTGTGCCCATGGCCGCACGTGTTTCTCACATTGAAGGCCAGAAAGCAGATCCCAATAACTACCTCCTGATGCATGCCATGGGCCCGAATGTCGCCGGTGTCATCGGCACTGCGGTCGTCGCTGGATATTTCATTGCCACCTTTAGATAAGAAAATAGGAAAATGGGAACGATGAATTCATCTGAAAAGCAAGGCGACGACTCCACCCTCCCGGTGATGTGGGAGAATTGGAAAGTAGTCACCCTCACTGAAACCTCCTCAACCAATGAAGCCGCGCGTGACTACGATGCCTGGACCGCTGTCGTCGCAGAAAAGCAGACCGTGGGCCGAGGCCGCCATGGAAGGGCTTGGGCCTCAGGACCAGGCGGACTCTGGTGTTCACTGGTTCTCCCTACTCCCGGCAAGCCAGAGCAATGGGAAGCACTTCCTCTGGCCGTTGGATTATCCGTTATCCGCACCCTCGCCGCCATGGACGTGGATGCCCGGATGCGCTGGCCGAATGATATCATGGTCAATGACCGCAAACTCGCTGGACTTCTTCTGGAACGATATGCTCCGGATTGCGTGGTCGCAGGAATCGGGATCAATTTGACCAATTCACCTGCGGAGGAAGATCCAGGATTAGAGTCCATCGCCATCCGCCTCGCCGATCTCACCCCGGCAGTTCCAGCCGTAGATGATTTTCTCATTCGCCTTCTTGGGCGGGTGCATGAGGTCCACCAACAAGTTTCAGAAACCGGAATCGAGCCCCTGATCACCGAACTCAATCAAATGTGGGGTTCCTTACCAAGACCCGTCGAGCTTCATACTCCTGAAGGAGTCATCAAAGGTGATTTCCAAGGGATCAATACCCAAGGCAACCTGCTTTTAAAACGAGACCCGGAGAGCGACTCAACTGAATTTTGCGCCGCCCACGTCTCCCAACTCATAGAATGTACACCTAACCTAACAGACTGAAAATAGAACGATGAGTAATTACAAAACCATGACCGCAGAAGAAGCGGCATCCCTAATCGAAAATGGACAAACAATCGGCTTCAGTGGATTTACCCCGGCAGGTGCTGCCAAGGCGATTCCTAAAGCCATCGCAGACAAAGCCCGCGCTGAACATGAGGCTGGACGCGATTTTAAAATCGGGGTCGTGACCGGGGCTTCTACCGGACAATCCCTGGACGGTGAATTGGCATTAGCCGATGCCATTAGCTGGAGGACACCATACCAGTCGAACAAGGACCTGCGTCGTTCCATTAATGAGGGTCGCACCCGCTTTTTTGACATGCACCTTTCCGCTATGCAGCAAACGATCCGCTATGGCTTTTTAGGTGATTTTCAGTGGGCAGTCATTGAAGCCTGCGACGTTACTGAGGACGGAAAAATTTCTAGTCTAGGCAGCCTTTCTGAACAGTGCGAAACAGGCCCATTGATAGACTCGATACCAGATATGTTTTCTAGCACGAATGATTTTATTTCGTCCTCATCTCTTCGTAGTTCAGACGTTATTACTGTAGAGTATGAAAAGATTTACGATGCCCACTGGAGAGTTCGAGACGCACAGTTGAACGATCGCACTATCCCAGACGATATTATTCCCGGAATAGTCTCAGAAAGGCATTACGGATTTAATTGGATTATTGGATATTGTGGACAAGATTGGGATGAAATATCGACAGATACATAACAACTCCGTTCAGTCAACGGCTTACACGCTTCACGTTCCAGCCGTCACTGACGGAGAACGTTCGGCTTAAGAATTATGACCCTAGATTTTGCAGCAGAATGGAAGGCTAAGGAGCAGGATAAATCTCGCAAACATTTTAAGAAAATTGGCGCTGATCCAGAATCTGTCTCCGATATCCTGCGCTTGCTAGAATTTGATCAGGATAAGAAGTCCATTAACGCAGCTCTTTCATTGATTGGATTTCCACCCCCAGAAGAGGCAATTACCCTGCTAAAGGCTCTATCGACACACTCAGATCCCGGCATTCGGCATTCAGCGTTTAATCGCGTCGCGTTGACACTAAAGGAACGGGGAACCAGTTTTTATTGTGACTGCCTGACCCATCCAAAATTTCGCGAGAAGTCTGAGGCCGTTTATCGGATTTGGAGACATAGCGACGATACAGCAATCGAGGCTATGGTAAAAAGGCTCAGGCAGATTATAAATACGCGGAAAGGGCAGCCTTATTGCTATCATAATGGAGAGTCTGAACT
>JBCBYL010000173.1:0-3845 GCA_039815855.1 Verrucomicrobiota bacterium | reverse complement strand
CCTGAGTTAGCAAAACTGGCTGAGTTACACTTTAAAATCGGCTCAGATGAATATGCTTTCCTCAGGCTGCAAGCCAGATCAAAAAACAACGCCGCATCCTTCAAAAAAGCGAGGGATAGTGTTGATTATGATGAAGTCCTCCAAGCTCTCGATTATTTTGATGCTGCTTATGAAGCGCTTCAGAGCGAGAAATACTGGGTGGGCCAGGAAGAGTCACTCATTTCCGAAGATGCCGCTCTTTATGAACTTCTTCAAAAGGAGTTAGAAGTAATCCTCGCTGAAACAGAAGAAGGACAGAAACTCATTGAGCTGATTAAAGAGCGGGAAGAACTCTATAAAATTCTTTCCCAGCCCCAGCCCATTCTAGATTACCTCATCGAACGTCGCCGCTGGTGGGATAATTACCCTGAATATAAGAAATCCCTTAAAATACAGCAGGACGAGGAAATCTACCAATATCTCCACAACTAGATTTTTTCTTACAAAGCCAGACTCCGTCATCTTTATTCTTCTCCTGAAAAAGAATAGCGTACGAGCCCTGTCTTAGCTTCTCGGCAAACAGATCGCTCCTCATCCGGTTCGTAAAAAAGACGAGGATCGACTCTCCTTTGCTGTAGGTTGATGCGCCTATTTCTACATCCTTTAAAAATCGTGCTGCGAGCTGAATCTGATAACCAAATGGTTGATTCTCTACACTCCAGGAAAACTCATAATCCTCTCCAGATAGTTGCCTCTCTCTGAACCATTGACTCAACCAGTCTTCCGTTTCCTTGTTCGCATACTGCGCGAGAACAGCTTCTTGACCGCGATCCATGAGATTCGCACTGAGCCAAAGGTAGTCGCCATCTTCAGTAAAGCGGTTGGTCACAGTAAAGAACTGCTCAGGCTCCATATTCGGAATCAGTCCGAAGGCCGTGACCATTTTTATCGTTCCCGACTGGCCCCCTACCAGGTTGAGCGGTTGATTCAAATTACCCACCTCTACCTCGTATGATCCGCCATAGCCTTTCTGAATAAAAACCTCTCGGGTCTGATGAACAAACTCCTCTGCCGCATCAATCGAGATAACCCGGTTCAACTTCTCCCAACCTAGAGTTTCTCCCAGTATCGCTTCCTTCCACCCACTCCCTGCACCAAGAGTGAGATAATCAAGTGAGGTGTCATGGATGAATTTGATTCCAGAGGAAAAACTGTTTCGATAAAACACCTCTGATTCAGCTGGACCCATCGGCACATAACAATTGTGAACTCGATTCCAGAGCTCGACTTGTCGCGGAGATTGATAGTGCTCAAGCTGGGGAATTAGCTGCATGGATATCGAAAAAGAGAGATGTGCCCCCCCTCGGGATCGAACCGAGGACCCACTGATTAAGAGTCAGTTGCTCTAACCGACTGAGCTAGGGAGGCGAATCAAAATAGTGTAGCTTAAGTGGCCAAGGATTCAATTACTTACCGACCGGAGCTTGTGGAATTTCAGGCGTGCTTTCATAGACTGTCGGATCCGGAATGCCAGCTAACAGAAAGGCTTCTCTCCTCTCGATACAAGTACCACAAGCTCCACAGTGAACCTCTCCTCCCACGTAGCAGGACCAGGTCTTAAGAAAATCGACTTTTAACTCATGTCCTAAAGAGCAAATTTCCGCCTTGGTCATATGGACAAACGGCCTCATGAGCTCAACGTTCTGATAGGTCCCCAATTTCATCGAATCAGCCGTTGCCTTCATGAACTCCTCACGGCAATCCGGATAAATAGCATGGTCACCAGCATGCGCGGCAATCAGGAGCCCGTTTGCCTCTTGGCTCTCTGCATAGCCACAAGCAATGGATAGCATAATGCCATTCCGAAACGGAACGACGGTTTGTTTCATGGTTTCCTCTGCATAATGCCCCTCAGGGATCTCCCCCCCTCCCTGTAAAAGGTGGGATTGAAAATGATCACGAATAAAGGGCAAATCGACCTGCTGGTGGTAAATTCCTAATTTCTCACAATGCCACTTGGCAAATTCGATCTCCCGATGATTATGTTTAGATCCATAATCGAAACTGAGTGCCGCCACAATATCATGGTTCTGGTTCGCATCGTAAAGAGCCACGACCGAATCCATTCCACCACTGAGGAGGGCGACAATCTTCATTCCAGGTGACTGGCTTCGACATGTACCGCAATCCCACCACGTGGTGTAAATTCTGCGCGCACCGTCATCTCAATCGGCTCACACACTTTCACTAAATCATTGAGGATTCGATTCGTAACGTCTTCTGCAAAGGATGCCTCATTTCGAAAAGATGCTAAATAGAGCTTCAAGGATTTACTCTCAATGCAACGGTCGCCAGGAATGTAGCGAATATAAATCTCAGCGTAGTCAGGTTGCCCTGTAACCGGACAGAGGGAGGTGAACTCCTGGGTGCTAAATTCAATCTCGTAAGCTCGGCCCGGGTTCCGGTTTGGAAAACATTCCAAGGTCGCCTCCGCAGGCGAATCGGGAACCGGCACCTTGCTACTCCCAAGCATCGTTAAATCAGGATTCTGGTATTCAGACATCCTCATAAAGTAACTTCTTTTGTCTTCTTGAAAATCAGGATCTTTATCCGCTTTGGATTTTTAGGATTCTTGTTAAGATACAGTAATGTGGTTCGATCAGCTTAAAGCCTTTTTCAAAGGACCGTCTTCGAACCTACCGCCTGCCGTCAGCGGTGGCCCTACCTTTTCCGGAAATCTTCTGTTGAAAGCCAAAGGGTCGGTTGATCTTCAGCTCTCTGGTAATCTTGAAGCCTTACAGGACTGCATGCTCGAGCCGGATTTCCTCTCTCATGGAAAAGTCATCTGCGCAGGAGCTTTAACTGTCAAATCAGGGGCGACCATTAATGGACCGATCCAAGCCTCCGCTCTCTATACAGAGGATCACACCCATCTCAATGGTTCTCTGCAGATAGAACCGCCTCATTCCCACTCTCCTGCGCAATGATCCTCCGTAAATCTCAGATCGAACGGGTTACAGTCATCTGCCCGGCTTGCCACCACGAACAACGTGAGTATGCCGAGGCCAATTCCACGTTTTGTCATGCCTGCGGCCATCAGTTCCAACTGCAAAAGAAGCGAAGCCAAAGCTACCGTAGGCCTGACCAACGGGTGCGAAGAAAAACGTTCAACTGCCCTCACTGTCAACAGGACTTATTCATCCCAGAAAGTGCGATGTCCTGGCAGTGCCAGCACTGCTCGACTTATCTGGACCTGAAAACGTATCAAATCGACCGTCACCATAATTCCCCCATTGAAACGTTCGGAGATGTCATTGTTGGCCCGAAAGGATATCTCAACGCAACGAAAACAAACTGCGTTAATTTAACCGTAAAGGGCAAATGCTCTTCTAGCTTAACCGTCGCCCAGACCCTAACTATTGAAGGATCGGTCAAAATCAAAGGCACGGTTAGAGCACACAGTTTGATCATCGATCCCTCTGCTACTCTGGAAGCAGAACAGGTCATTGCGTCTCAATGGCATATTGAGGGCACTGTGACTGCTCGACACTGTGTCGCAAGCCAGCAAATGGTCGTCGTCGATGGAGGCAACGTGAAAACACGCTTGCTCGAATATCGAAAACTCTCCGTCCACACCGGTGCGAGACTCAGTGCTCAGTCCTGTTCTCTTGCGGAAGAGAAGGTACAATAGAGTTAAATAGAGAGTCCGGGAGTCAATCGCCGCACACTAAGAGATGTGGGCTGGTTCCTTATTCTCGCTCAAGCCATTGCTTGATGAGGAAGAAGAACTCGGAGCGCTACTTTGAGCTTTGCCAAGTCGGCTAAAGATATTGTTGAAATCCGCACTCGGCTTTCCGCCCTCCTGG
>JBCBYL010000037.1:0-20896 GCA_039815855.1 Verrucomicrobiota bacterium | reverse complement strand
TCAGATTCAGAGCTGTGAGCTCCATGCGTGGTCATGAAAATAAGTATAGTAAATGCATGGACCGCCTTAACCATTAGATTAAATAAACAAAAACTAATCCTATAATCAAGTCCTGTTTTGTAACATTCCTGTGAATGACAAAACGTAAAATGATGAACTAACGGAAGAATTAAGAGCAGGCTCAGACCATTACTCAGTGATTATTGATTTCGTTATGACTGAGTCTGAGTGAAGCCTAAATCTAAACGGTTTTGGGATGAGAGTCGGTTTCTTGATCTATCGAGCCAGATGACTTTCCTGTTTTCATCAATGTGTTTACCAGAAAAAAGATGATGTAGCCCAGCGCGGCAAGTAAACTCCCCCACCCTATCCAGTCACCGAACCGGGTGTATACAGTCATAGGTCTATCCGGAATGGCCATCTCGCCTAAGAGTGTACCCTGGATCTGTACGTTACCGGTTTGGTCCGAAATGATTTTTTCTGTCATTCCAAATTCATTAATTTGGGCAGTCACACCGTTGTTCGTTACGCGTAAGAGAGGGATCCGATGTTCAACTGCCCGGAACAAGGCAATATTGAGGTGTTGCCTGGATTGAGGAGATTCATTAAACCATCCATCATTTGTCATATTAATGAAGACGTCAGGTTCCTGCCTGGCCATCTCGCGGACATGGCCGCTCACTACATCTTCAAAACAGATAAGCGGGGCAATCTGTAATTTTGGTGAGTTGAGACGGAGAAGGGTTTTTGCAGATCCATGACTGAAATTCACTCCAGGCGGCACTAGTTTTTTCAGTAGGGGCAACAGATCTGTAAAAGGAACATACTCACCCATGATGACGAGATGGTTTTTAAAATAGAACTGAGGATAGCTGTTTTGAGGGTGATAGAGGACAGAGGCGTTGTAGGAATTTTCCGGATGGTAAACATTGGAACCAAATAAGAGAGAGTGACCTGATTGGTCCAACCAGTCTCGTGTCTCAAGAAAAGCAGGGGCATTGAGAATGGATTGACCAATCGGTGTTTCCGGCCAGATGATCAAGGGCCGAATGCCCTCTGCGGGATAGGATGAAACCCCACTGCGGCTCAACACTTCAAGCATCGATATGGCCTCAATGGAATCGACCCCCTCACCCCATGGGTCTTGAGGAAGATTCGGTTGAACTGCCAAATAGGGTAGCTTGGACGTGATTTCACTTCCTGTCCTGACGGTATGTAGACCAAACAAGAAGGAACCTGCTACAAGAAGCATGGAGAGAGTAAATTCAAAGTGCGCTTTGATACGCTGCCGCTGGAGGATTTCATTCACGAGACGGATCAGGGTTAAGGCCAGACAGATACCGACAAATGCCATCAACCAGGAGATGAGAAGAACCCCACCGAATTCGGCAACTTGGATCAAACCGGTTAGCCTCGCTTGACTGACTCCCAGATAGTTCCAGGGAAAACCGGAAAACAGAGTCCCACGAACCCATTCTAGCCCAGTCCAGGCACAGGCACCGAGCAACCCAAGCCTGATATTAAAGAGAGAGGTTAATTCCTCTGGTCGCTTTGAAGGAGGTCCCAGTACTCTCCACCAGAACCATGCCCAAACCCCGTGGTAAAGCGATAGATAAAGAATCAAAGCAACCCATCCGAGTGTGGTGACTTCGGTAATCCAAAAAATGCTAGTGGCCCAGAAAACGACCCCACTCAAGTAGCCCGTAAGAAAAGCATGCCACCCTTTTAACTCGATGAGCCAAAACCCAACCACGAAAGGAAGTAGAAAGAACCACGCTCCCCATGGACTGGCAACAGGCTCAAAGAGGGTGAACTGAATTAACCCGGCCCCAACAGCAATGAGCAGGCAATAAAAGACGCGAACGGGATTGAAAAGCAGTGAAGTCAACGGTCCTGAGGCCTAGCCGACTAGCTCATCCGGCAATGAGACATGCTCCATCTCATAACGGACGTCGTTAAGGAATGAAGCAGCACGTGCACCATTGACGACTCGGTGGTCGATGGTCAGAGAGAGGTTGAGATATTTCGTCGAAACGACCTCCCCATCTACAAGGCTCAGCTCTTCGTAGGGTGAACTCAGCGCTAAGGTGGCCATCGCAGGTGGAACAATGACAGGTATGGCATCGCGGATATCCATGGCGGTCAAACTGGTGACAATCACAGAGGTGTGATGACGAACCTGATCTTCTCCGTCCCGTGCTTCCTTCACTCGCTCCTTCAGGATTTTCGCATACGAGCTGAGGTCATAGGTATCCGCGTTATCGACCACTGCGGTGGTTAAATCATCGTCGGGCAAGGAAACAGCCACACCCAAATGGACGTGCTCATAGATACGCAACATGGAATGCCTTGGGAGGGAACTTCTAAAGACCTCGTGCTTGGCGATAGCGTTTACGATACAGCGCGTTGCTAAAGCAAAGCTGGTGATGTGCTCGGTCTCCGGGTTGGCACGAAGTTTCTCTCTTGCTTCACTAATCGCAGACCAGCTGGCTTTCTGAAAAATCGTGGCCGGCACCACGACTCTTGCCGCCCTCGTCAGCCGTCCAGCTAAAATCTGTTGTTGGTCTGAAAGTCGAATCTCCTCATAACCAGAGGGAGCTTCTTCAGAAAGTTTCGCCTGCACCTGATCGATCATGGCTTGCTCTGAGGGCGTATTATACATGGCGCCCATCGGATTCCCCTTCTCGTGAGACGTATCAATTTCGCCCTCAATATCCGCTTCGATATGTCCGATCGTGGCACCAATTGAAACCGTGGCATCTTCTTCTGCCGCCCAGTCGGTTAACGTTCCTGCGTGTGGGGCTTCAATATCCACAACCGCCTTATCTGTCTCAAGTTGGTAGATCAGTTCGTCACGTTGAACAGCGTCTCCCGGACTCTTGAAAAATTTGAGGATACGGGCTTCTTCCAGCCCTTCACCAATGGCGGGCACCTTAATGGGTATTTTTTTCATGTCGTGGTCTTCTGTCGATGCGTCTGCACCATTGCTTCCTGAATGTCCGTTTCGATCTGAGCTGGTATTGCTCACGAGTCTGGGTTGGTCTGCCTGTCCATACACAAGGTCAAAGATGGCTTGCGCAATTTCACCCCCGGATGGAAGACAGCTCTCTTCATAATTCGGGTGAAAGCCAATATGCACGTCTTCCCGGGCCAGTAATCTCGGAGGAGATTGGAGTGAAGACCAACACGCCTCATTTCCCAGCACTTCCGCAATAATCATCTGGCCAATACTGGCACTGCGATTGTCTTCCTGAACAATCAGTAAGCGCCCAGTTTTTTTCACTGATTCGAGAATGGCGTCTTTATCCCAGGGTTGAATGGAGCGTAAATCGATCCAATCGACAGATACGGACCCCTCCATTTGCTGCAGGGCTTCTTCTGCTTTCTCAACGGTGTTTCCCCAACAAACCAGGGTCAGGTCCCAGCCTTCACGCATCTGCCGAGCTTTGCCGAAAGGAATGGCTTTCACTTCATCAGAAATAGGCATCCGAACCCGCAGGAGATGCTTAGGGAGCAGAACAATGGTCGGATCTTCTGCCTGCATTGCGGACTGGACTAATCCAGCGGCATCCGTGGGATTCGATGGAACAACAACTCTGATGCCAGGCACATGGGCAAAGGCAGATTCATTCGACTGACTATGCCAGGGGCCACCACCGGGTAGATAGGCTCCATATGGGGCATAGACCACCATCGGGCAAGTCCAGTCGCCGAATGTTCTCCACCTCAAGGTAGAGAGGTTGGTCACAATTTGGTTCCAGGCTGGCCCGACAAAGTCAATGAACTGCAATTCAAAAACCGGACGCATCCCATAGGAGGCCAGTCCGCAGCCTACTCCGATAATCGTCGCTTCAGCTAGTGGTGAGTTAAAGACACGATCAGGATAATCTGTAGAAAGACCGGTGGTTAATTTGAAAACACCGCCGAGCGGGTCTTGCACATCTTCTCCGAAGAAGATGGTGCGGCGGTCTTTAGAAAGCGCATTGTGAAAAACACGATTGACCGCATCGAGCATTCGGTCTGCACCGCTGTGATCAAAGAGAACTTCATCTGAGATTTCGACCGGGGCGATCACCTCTGCCATGGTTTCAGAGGGCTGTGGATCAATCGAATTTTCAGCTATTTCGTAAGCTTGCACGACCTCATTTTGAATCTCCTCATGCCATTGCTCCCAGCTCTTTTCCGTGAGCTCTCCATCCTGGACGAGACCTGCGGCAAGCTCCTCAATCGGGTCTCGGGAAAACATGGCATCAATTTCCTCTGACTTCCGGTAGATGCGTTGGTCATCACTACTGGAGTGACTGCAAAGGCGATCGAGTTCACACCAGAGAATGCAAGGGCCCTCCTTGGACCGCACACGGTGGATCGCCATCGAGGCGCCGCTGAAAACATCATCAACGCTCCGGCCATTGACGTGGAGAACGATATCCTGATTAAATAATCCAAGACGGAGTGGGTTGGTCTGATTGGTTTCGGTGCTAATTCCCATCTGATTGTCCTCGACGACGAAGACCACCGGTAGCTGCATCTGATGGGCAAAGGCGACCGCTTCATAAAATTCACCCTGCCGCATACCGGCGTCCCCCACACAGGCGATGACCACGTCATCATGACCGTCGAGGCGCATTCCCCAGGCCACGCCACAGGCTGGTAAAAGATTACTTCCTGTCGGAGATGGCATACTCCAGACGTGGTGCTCACGAGAACTAAAATGACCGGGAAGCTGGCGACCTCCACTACTTGATTCACGCTTGGCAAAGAACCCTAAGGCAACTTCTTTGACTGAAAGTCCGCGGGCGAACACGAGCGCCTTATCACGGTAATGAGGAAAAATATAATCATCTTGACCTAGCCCGGTCGCTATCGCACCCAGAGCTTCATGCCCCATACTCCCGATTTGGAACCAGCCTTTCCCCTGACGACTCAGGATGCCTTCACGCCGGTCCGATTCACGAGCCTGAACCATGGCATGAAGGATACGGAGTTTTTCGTTGGGTTTTAATTTACCCATAGCCAGAAAGGGTATCTATCTATCCTCAAGTGCCAAGAATTTCGCAGAGTTAATTGAAGATCTAATAGTGGAATTAGTGTTATCTATATGGTGCGATCAGGTGGGTTCGAACCACCGACCCCTACCGTGTCAAGGTAGTGCTCTACCACTGAGCTATGACCGCATTGGGAGAGTCTTTATAATTCAGAGTGGCTTAAATGCAAGTGGATTAAGCAATCTGTAGAGCCTGCTCAGCGATTTCGCTGACTGATTTCTGACGATTCGCCATATCGAGAGGCTCGAGATTTTCGTCATAGGTTGGGATCATTTCCTTCATCTGGCTTTTCCCTGCTTCGGATTCAAGGAGGTGGGCAAAACACTTTTGAATGACCTCGACGACGATGTTGACACAGACAGATGCCCCGGGAGACGCTCCCAGGAGGGCAGAAATAGTGCGATCCTCGTCTGTAATGACTTCCGTTCCAAAGTGCACGATCCCAGCATCTCCATCTTCCTTTTTGATCGCTTGGACACGTATTCCTGCGTCTATCAGCTTCCAATCTTCAGTGCGGGCAGACGGATAGAAATTACGCAGTTCGCTCATCCGGTCTTCCATACTCTGCAGCCCTTGTTGAGCGAGATAGGCGACTAAATCAAGATTGCTAAAGCCGACTTTCATCAGAGAAAAGACATTATCCGGACGCACGGAGAATGGCAGATCTGTCAGGCTTCCCTTCTCATGCAGGAATTTGGTTGTCCAGGCGGCATAAGGCCCAAAGAGTAATGACTTTTTGCCGTCAATGATACGTGTGTCGAGGTGAGGAACCGCCATCGTTGGGGCCGCACCGGGTGACATCCCATACACCTTGGCTTGATGTTGTTCAACGATGTCGGGTTGATCACAGACCAGCCACTGGCCTCCGATAGGGAAACCTCCCAGACCTTTTGCTTCTGAAATTCCAGACTTCTGCAAGAGGGGTAGACTCCCACCACCAGCTCCGACAAAGACAAACTTCGCTTTGTTTTGGAATACCTGACCTGACTTCAAGTCTTTCACGGTCACCGTCCATCCTGTCGAGGTGCGATCGAGATCGATCACTTTATGGCTAGCAAGGGCTGAACATCCTTCCTGCTCGTTGAGCCAGTCAATCAAGAGATTCGCCAGGGAACCAAAATTCACATCCGTCCCACGATTTACTTTAGTGACCGCAATCGGAGTATCATCCCGACCATCGAGTAAGAGAGGTGCCCATTCTTTGATCACTTCACGGTCTTCAGTGTATTCCATGGTATCAAAGAAGTGGTGCTTAGACATCTGCTCGTAGCGGGATTTGAGAAAATCGACTTGTTCCTGCCCATAGACAAAGCTCAGGTGAGGTACCGGATTAATAAAGTCTGAAGGGGTCTGAATCATTCCCGTCTTCACCGCATAGCTCCAGAATTGCTTGGAATGCTGGAACATGTGGCAGATTTCGACAGCTTTCTGCACTTCGACTTCACCATCTTCCCCACGATCCGGAGTGTAACTCAATTCACAAAGCCCGGCATGACCCGTGCCGGCATTATGCCAGCCATCAGATGCTTCCATGGAAAATTTCTCTGCCACCTCGTAGAGCTGAATTTTCATGTCTGGGGAAAGCTTTTTTAACAAGGCCCCCAGGTTCGCAGACATGACTCCGCTTCCAATGAGGATGACATCTGGTTCTTGTATTTGATGACTCATGAATTAACCTAATTTTTTAGTTAGCTGTTTACGTCGAAAATGTTCATCCAATCGTTTATCGATCGTGTCGGCATCTTCTTCGCTCATGTATTGAGGACCGCCCCAGCTGAAGGTCAGATTCAAAGCCCTCGCCCACTTATCCGCCATAACCAGGATATTTAAAACCTCCCGGTCCGTTTTACCCAAGGCCACCGGACCATGGTTTTCCATCAGCAGCAACTTAGGAGGCTTACCATGTACATCCTTAAACCGGATGAGTTCATCTCTTACTGCCTTGGCAAGTTCAAGCCCGGGATCAACATAGGGCACTACCGCTACATGGCGTCCACAGACGACAATCACATCTGGATAGATATGCTTCAGAAACGGCTCCGCACCACGTTGACTACAGAGAATCGATAACATCGACTCCGTATGTGTATGTCCGACCCATTGCGCTTCTCCCACATCCAGGCAGAGTGCATGTAAAAATGTTTCTACAGAAGGATGCGGATGATTTTCGTCAACACGACAGGATTGCAGAAAATCAAGAATCTCCTGCTCACTTGCATTCTGATCGATAAAATCGAGGACTTCCTGTTTACGAACACGGGCGAATTGTTCAGTCTGAATGGTTGCCAGGGAACTGCCTGACCCTTTGACGTAGAAGGTTCCATCTCCACAGTCGGCACTGGTATTTCCTTCACCCAGTAAAGCGAGTCGTCGCTCCTCAAGGCCTAGCGAATGTGAGAGTTTCTCTAATTGGTTAAGAATTTGATCTTTCATGCGGGTAGTTTCTCAAACGTTTCATAGGCCTTCGCCCATGGTTCTTGTGAACCGGGTATAAAGGTGCGTGTCGGGAATGAATCTGCTATGAGCTGACGTCCGGATTTTAAGTCCGGAATGAGGCCGAGCCCGAAGAGCTGAAGTAATCCATTTCCTAATGAAGTTGCCTCTGTCGGACCGGCAATAACACGGCAACCAGTGGCATCCGCCGCAAATTGATTGAGTAGGTCATTTTGAGATCCACCGCCAATCATATGAATCACTTTTACGGGTTGATTGGTCAGAGATTCCATCGACTGTTTCACCATACAATATTTTAAGGCCAGACTTTCGAAAAGGCAGCGCACTAACGCTCCGTGAGATTCAGGGACCGTCTGACCCGTTTTCTGAAGATAGTCCTCGATGGCCTGAACCATGTTTTCTGGCGCTTCGAAAACTTGGGCATCGGGGTTGATTAACGCTTTTAATGGTTCTGCCTCGCGCGCTAACTGCACCAGTTGCGTGTAACTAAACTGATCTCCCTGACCGTCCCAGACCTTCTTAGATTCTTCAAGCAACCACATCCCTGCGATATTCTTCAAAAATCGGGTTGTCTGGAACACTCCACCTTCGTTCGAAAAGGAAGCTTCATATGCAGCTTCTGACACGAGAGGTTCTTTAAGCTCCTTACCGAAAAGTGACCAGGTACCTGAACTGAGAAAGACAGGTTCATCATCAGTCGTGGGGACACCAGCAACTGCCGAAGCCGTGTCGTGCGTTCCTGGGAGAATCACAAGAATCTCTTTTCCCTTCGCTTCAGGCACCTCACTGGAACGCAGTGTGCCTATGACAGAACCCGGAGAAGATAAAGGACCAAAAAGATGGTCAGGGAATCCCATCTGAGAGAGAAGCTCCCTATCCCAATCACGGGTCAACGGATTAATCATCTGACTGGTGCTGGCAATCGTATGCTCCTGAGTTTTTACCCCGGTCAGATGATAATGAATCAGGTCAGGCATAAACAGGAAGCTAGTTGCACTCTTTAAGCGCTCAGGATCCGCTTTCTTTTCAGCCATGAATTGGAACAAGGTATTAAAAAAGACGAACTGGATGCCTGTGCGACGGTAAATTTCCTCTTTAGGCATGAGTTGAAATGCCTCTTCCTGCATGCCTTGGGTACGTCCATCCCGGTATTGGTAGGGTGGATTGAGCAACTTCCCCTCCCCGTCCAGCATTCCATAATCGACGCCCCAGGTATCCACCCCAACGGACACCACTTCATCTCCGTAATGCTGGATCGCTTTTCCGATGCCATGACAAACTTCACGGTAAAGCTCGTCATAATTCCACTGACACTTTCCCTTTTCGACCAGAGGCTCATTAGCGAAGCGGTGTATCTCATCAATGCTAAGACTACCGTTGTCATACCGGACAGCCATCACTCGGCCGCTACCAGCGCCTAAATCTACTGCGAGACAGACTGTTGCCATACTATCGAAGAAATGCTTCGTGTAATCCACCATCTACTGAGATGACCTGACCTGTGGTCTTGCTCAGTTTTTTGGTGACGAGAATGTAATAAGCTTCCGCCTGATCTGCCGGAGTAATCGGAGAATGGGTCAGTGTCCGGTTTGCATAGAATTGAGCGAGTTTATCGACCAGACTCTCGGTCTCTTCGTCCTCACTGTATTCAATGTTGTACTTCGCCAGTGATCCAATCACACGATCGCGCGGGAACATGGCAGAACCTTTGACGACGGTCGCCGGAGCTACGGCATTGACTCGAACCAGAGGGCTTAGCTCGATAGCCAGCTCACGTGTGAGATGATTCGCAGCAGCCTTCGAGGTGTCGTAGGCAACACTCCCTTTTTTCGAGACCACCGCATTCGCACTTGTGGTCAAGACGAGATTGCCTCTTAGTCCCTGCTCTTTCCAAGATTTAGCAGCTTCGTCAGCGACGAGATAGCTCCCCGTGACATTGATATTAAATGTGAGTGCCCATTTCTCATCCGGAATATGTCCTGTGGTATCACTAGGGACAAAGATACCGGCCGTGACACAAATGTGATCGAATCCACCATAAGCCAGGATGACCTGGTCCAGCATCCCACGGATACTTTCTCTGGAAGTAATGTCTGCTGCCAGACCGATCGCCGGGCCACAACCGCTAATTCCTGATCCGGCTACCCCGATCCCTAGCCCATACTGGTCAGTTATTTCTTTAGCTGTGGCTTCCGCCGCTTCTGCATTTAAATCAACACACACGATGTTACCACCCTCTTTCACAAGTCGGTGGGCCACTTCTTTTCCAATTCCAGAACCCGCACCGACGACGATGAGTGTCTGACGTGCTAACTCATTCTCCGGCGGCATCCGCTGTAGTTTCGCTTCCTCCAGCAGCCAGTATTCGATGTCAAAGGCTTCCTGCTGCGGAAGGGCTATGTATTCATCGATCGCTTCAGCACCACGCATGACTTCAACAGCGCAGTTGTAAAATTCAGCGGTGACACGTGACTCACTCTTACTCTTGCCCCAGGCAATCATCCCAAGTCCGGGAATAAGAATCACAGTCGGGTTAGGGTCGCGCATCGCTGGTGAGTTATCATGCTTACAAGCTTCATAATAGGATTCGTAGTCTTTACGATATTGCTCGAGTCCTTTCTCTAAGAGTTCTCTGAGCTGATCAAAATCTTCTCCTGCCGGGTTCCAATCGACATAGAGAGGCTTGATTTTTGTACGGAGAAAGTGATCCGGACAACTGGTTCCCAGCTCAGATAACCGCGCTGCATCCTTTGAATTCACAAAACGCAGAATCTTATCATCATCCTGAACCGTTCCGACGAAGCGTTTCTGCTGGCTGACCTGACCGCGTAACCATGGCAAAATCTTAGCGAATCCTTCCTTCCGGGAATCGGCACTAAGGGCGCCGTATTTTTCGCCTCCAAAGGCAGCTTTATCTCCCCCCTTTTTTGCATATGCAGCTTCGATGTAAGCAGACGCTTTCTCAATCATCTTGAGAGTTAATTCATAGCAGGCTTTATCATCATCATCCCAGCTGATGAAACCGTGCTGTCCCATCATAATGGCCTGACAATCCGGTTGGTTGCGGCTAATCTCCTGCATAGCCAGACCTAATTCAAAGCCAGGGCGCATCCAGGGTACGTATGACATTTCTCCGCTGAATATTTCCTTGGTTAAGTCTTCACACCGCTTACTGGCAGCAATCGCAATGATTGCATTCGGATGCATGTGATCGACGTGCTTACCGGAAAGAAAACTATGCAAAGGCGTATCAATCGATGAAGCGCGCGGATTCAAATTAAACGTGGTATGCCGATACATCCCCACCATATCATCTTCAGCTTGTGACTTGAGCCCCTTATCCGGCCGGTTGGCATAGACATCCTGCAGCGCGATCAATTTATCCTGATAGAGGGACGAGAAGTTTTCCGTCTTTGCGGTTCTCAAGTCTCCCCCTGATCCCTTCACCCAGAGCACTTCTACCTTTTCGCCTGTGAGAGGATCCGTTTCCTCCGCTTTGGATGAGGTATTCCCTCCTCCAGTATTGGTGATGCGTTGATCACTTCCCAGCAGATTTGAACGGTAGACCAGACGCTCTACTGGTGGTAATCCAGTGACTGCAGCGTCGTCCCAGCCGTAGTTTACGTATTTAAATTCAGATGCTTTCATGGTGTTTGAATAGAGTTGGTAAGTAATATTTTATATGATTGAATCCGATCATATAACCGCTTGCTCTGCTGGTTGTCAACTAAATTGTCGTTATCTCAGGCGCATTTGGCAAGTGCCTGATAACACCCAACTTTCTCACTGGAACATCAGTGAAAAAGGTATCAAAGTCAGAAGGCAGGCACAGGAAAGTATCGCCAGACGCCTTCCACTTATCCTGATGAAAGAGGAGATGAGAACGTTCACTGCTTGCTTGAATCTTCTTTTGAACTTCGACAATTTCTGTCCCCGTATTCCAGACCCCATCATTACTGACTGCCTGGGCGCTGAGAAATGACTGGTGAAAGGCATACTGATTCAGGCTGTGAAGAACACTAGGGCCAATCAGAACCGATTGCCTGCCTAAAAAACGGCCTCCGGTCAGAACCACTTGAATCCCCTCCTGTTGCGACAAAGCCTCCGCTGCAGCGAGATTATTGGTGACAATCGTGAGTGCCTTCCATTCCCTTTTAGCTAATTCACAGGCCAGATAAAACAGAGTTGATCCCCCATCAAGAAAAATAATTTGTTCATCAGATACCGAAGAGCCAGCTGCCGCAGCGATCATCTTTTTTTTATCGGATCCTTTATCCATCCGGGCGGCAAAGGACTGAAAAGTTTGGTCAAAGTCGCCGGTCGCTCCGCCGAAAGTTCGGACGATAGCCTTCTGTGACTCAAGTTCACGCAGGTCACGGCGCGCTGTCGCTTCGGAAATGTTGTATTTCTCACAGACCGCTTGCACGGATAAAAAGCGCTTCTGTTTAATCCATTCCGCCAATTCAGCCCGGCGCTGATCAACCACTGCTTTCGGCTTGCGCATTCCGATTACTACCAGTTGATGCCGTTGAAATACAGTCTATTTACTCACCCATGGGCTGCCTTTGATCGTGTAGCGCCAGGGGAGAAGAGCGTCTTCCCCAGCGTATTCGACTCCAATGCGAGGCGATTCATGAATTTCAGGTTCTTCGATCACGACACCCGCGTCCTCAATGCGAAGCTCTTTCCCATCCAGTCTCAATCCATAGTGGTCTCGGGTGATTCCAAGGGCCTGAGTCACGCATCCCGGTCCGGCACAGGTTTGTTTTTTTAATTGAGAGTGACCTCTGCGTTGGCACATCGTCTCTATCCCGTCGACGGGCTCGATGGCTCTAATGAGCACGGCATCTGCCTTCTCTTTGACGTTGGTAATGATATTAAAAAGCGAATGGATTCCATAACAGAGATAGACATAAGCGTAGCCTCCCGGCCCAAACATGATCTCTGTTCTGGCAGTGCGTTTACCGCTATGCGAATGACACGCCATATCCCCCTCACCTGAATACGCTTCAGTCTCAATGATCAATCCGGTCGTTCTCTTCTTATCGAAATCAGTGACTAATAGCTTCCCCAGCAAAGCGTGAGCAATGTCGGTCACGTGGCCCGTTTCATAAAAACGAGGTGAAAGGGGCCTACGCTTCCGTCCTAGCCGATTCTTGATCTCCACTCTGCCGTGCTCTCTGTCCGAATGATCCCTTAACGTGCGCCAAAGAGTGAGGTGCCAATACGGACCATGGTCGATCCCTCTTCAATCGCGATTGGGTAGTCATTACTCATGCCCATCGATAATTCAGGCAGCCTCCATCCCATCTGCGTTTCCAGATCATCTCTGAGTTCACGGAGTCGGACAAAATATGGTCTCGCTTTTTCTGGTTCATCCACGTGCGGAGCCATCCCCATCAAGCCATGAACTTCCAGATGACTTTGCTGAGCGGTCAGTTCGGACAGAGGCAACAAATCCTCCACCGCCACTCCGTGTTTAGAAGCTTCCCCAGCTACGTTAACCTCGATGAGGATTTTTTGATCCTTCCCTTTATTCGATGCTCTCTTTTCTAATTCCAAAACAAGAGAGTCCCGATCTACGGAGTGAATGAATTCAAAGTATTCCACTGCGTCTCTCGCCTTATTTGTTTGTAAGCTGCCAATCAAATCCCAACGCAGATGAGATGGAAGGAGATGGATTTTCTCCTTCGCCTCCTGCACCCGGTTTTCACCAAAGGCCTGGAACCCCAATTCCATCGCCATTTCTAATGTCTCAGCTGTTTGTTTTTTACTCGCAGGTAGAATAAGAAGATCTGAAGGATTTCTCCCTGATTTTTCCAAAGCTGCCTCCACCTGAAGACAGATTTTTTCCGATCTCTCCTGCATTTCTTGAAATTGCTTCGATTCCATAAGATTAAATTCGATTAATAGCTGAATCTATCATCTTGACTAATGATAAGCATCTCTTATTTTGTGTTCATGCAGATTGAGTCCTTACGCGTTTTTCGCGACCTCGTTGAGTCCCAAAGTTTTAGTAAAGCTGCTCAGATGAACTCTATCACCCAAAGTGCCGTCAGCCAACAAATCCGCGCTATGGAGGAAAGATTTCATATCCCGCTAATCGAGCGTAGCAGTAAGCGTTTTGCCCTTACCCGCGAGGGGGAGCTTCTTTATGATACGAGTAAGGAGATCATTAGTGATTTTGATTCCCTTCTCCATCAATTCAATGAGATGCGTAATATCGTTTCTGGAAACATCCGTATTGCGACTGTTTACAGTATTGGGCTACACGAACTACCGCCTTACATTAAGAATTTCCTTAAAGAATTTCCCAACGTGAATGTCCACGTCGAGTACCGACGCTCCAATCAAGTGTACGAAGAAATACAAATGGGAACCAGTGACCTGGGATTAGTCGCTTTCCCGAATAATAAGAAGAATTTAAAAGTAGAATCGTTTAAGAAAGATCGTCTCGTTCTGATTTGCTCGCCTACACATGAGTTAGCTGAAAAAACCGACATCGATCTGAACGTCATTGGAGATTACAAATTCATCGGCTTCGAGCCAGATATCCCAACCCGCAGGGCTGTCGATAAGATGTTCAAAGAAGCAGATATCGATCCCAAACCCGTCATGGAATTCGACAATATCGAAACCGTAAAGCGGGCCGTGGAAATCGATGCCGGCATTTCAATTGTCCCGCGTGCCACGGTTGAGCAGGAAGTCAGATCGAAAACCCTGATTGCAATCGAATTCGCCGGAAAACCATACCATCGTCCGTTAGGCATGATTTACAAGAGCGGCCGTGTCCTCTCGCCAGCACTCAAGCGTTTTCTCAAGACCCTGAAGGAAAATATCAATCCGGTTTAAGAAGTATTTCTTGTCAATAGAACCTGACCAGCGAACCTCTTTCTAGAGATGGATGAAGAGACGAAGACTGAAACGATAACTAAAGTCATCGGCTACATGGAGGCTAACGGCCTGAGGATAACCAATCAGCGCCGTTCCATTGTAGAAGCCGCCTTCAGCACGACCGACCATTACACAGCTGAGGAATTGCTCGACCGTTCGAGGCAAGTCGATCCCTCTGTCTCCCGGGCCACCGTTTATCGCACCCTCCCCGTCCTGGTGCAAACCGGGCTATTGCGCGAACTCGACCTTGGCAAGGACCAGATGTACTATGATCCAAACTACGCCACGCATCCGAATCATAACCATATCATTTGTTCGGATTGTGAACGTATCATCGAATTCGAAGACTATTGCCTCGATGTCCGCGAGTGCGTAGTCGTAAAAAACCTCGGATTCAAACCTGGAAATGTTCTCTTGCGCATCGAGGCAAGTTGCGAAGAATTAGCTGAGACAGGTAAATGCTCAGCACGTGCTTCTTCATAATACGTCCTACATTCCATGAGTGATGCACCTGAACCCAAAGGCGGTTTCGGTTGCCTGATGGCAATCGTCGCAATCATTTTTCTCGGATTCGCCTTCTTGATGGGAATACTCTCCACGCGCCAATCTTATGAAGATGGATCTCTCACTGACCCATGGGGAGAAGAAGGGCCTGCCCAACTATTCCAATTGCCTGATAACGAAAGCACCAGTCCTCCTGATGAATAACTCACTTTTTCGACTCATTCCCTTCACCCTGCTGGTCCTGACCTCATTGGCCACACTTGGCTACTCTCAAACCACGTTGCCTTTTGAGACCCGTTTTGTCGGTGTGGAACGGTTTGAAGAACTCATGGCTGAAGCCAGGGAAAAGAACTGGGAAACACTCCCTTTTGGGAAAAGAGTTTCGACCATCGGTTATTCACTCCTCGGGATCCCTTACGAAAATTATACCTTAGAAATTGATGACCACATTGAGGCGCCTTCGGCAAATTTTGATGGCATGGACTGCTGGACCTTTTTTGAAATTTCCGTAGCGGCAGCACGTATGCTTGATCTCCCCGAGTCCAGTCATGATCCGGAGACCTTTCTGAAGCTCATTGAATTAGATCGATACCACGGAGGAGTCTGCACCGGGAGTTACTTATCTCGGCTTCATTATCTTGAAGACTGGGCTGCAGATAACCATGCACGTGGTTTGATGGTGAATTTGACTCAGGAGCTACGTGGCAGGAAAGCGCCTCTAAGGTGTCGGGAAATGACTCTGGGCTGGAAATACTATCGCTACATGCGAAATAACCCGGACCTAAGGGAAGACATCCAGAAAATGGAACAGCGTGTCGAGCGAGAGAGACACTATTACATCCACGAGAAGGATGTCCCGAAGATCGAGGATCAAATTCAGGATGGAGATGTCATCGGAATCTTTAGTCATAACAGTCGACGGATTTCGACCAGCCACGTCGGGCTCGCGTACCGTGATCAGGAAGGGACTCTTCGCTTCATGCATGCCACCACCCAGAGCCGGCACGGCCGAAAGACCGCTCTTGATAGCAGACTGACTACGTATCTCGCCCGCTTCCCAAAGCATGCTGGAATTCTCGTTTGCCGCCCCCGCCCCCTGCCGGAAAACTTAAAATCATCCCTAAGTCCTCAAGCAGATACAGACGACATTTCGTTTGCTTCTGAGCCGTCGAGCCTTAGATTAAAACCCTTTTTGAAGGAGCAACCAAGTCTATGAGCAAAGTAAACGTCGAAGAAGTAAAAGATAAGAGTCGTTCTCTACGGGGAGCACTAAAAGATACAATCAGTAGCGGAGAAACTCACTTCTCTGATGAGGACCTCCAGCTCCTCAAGTTCCACGGTTCTTATCAACAAGATGACCGCGATCTACGCACCGAGCGCCGCAAGGCCGGGCTCGATAAAGCATGGTCATTCATGATCCGGAGTAAGATTCCTGGCGGGGAACTCAGTTCAGAGCAATACATCGTGCATGATATTGCTGCAGAAGATCTAGCCAATGGGACCATTCGCCTCACTACGCGCCAGGGGATTCAGTTTCATGGCATCCTCATCGGTGACATGGATGGAGTCATTCAGCAGATCGTCGATTGCGGACTGACCACTTGGGGTGCATGTGGAGATGTGGTTCGTAACACCATGGCCTGCACGCTTCCCCTCGACACCCCCGCTCATCGTGAAGCCCTTGAACTCAGCCGTAAGATCACCGAAGTCTATTTACCGCACAGTACTGCATACAGTGAAATCTGGTTAAATGGCGAACGTCTTGAGATTGAAAAGGAAGATGCTGATGAACCGATTTACGGAAAGCACTACCTCCCTCGTAAATTTAAGATTGGGATAGCCGTTCCTCCAGTGAATGATATCGACATTTACTCTCAGGACGTCGGGATCGTCCCTCATGAATCGAATAGTGAAGTCACACACTACACGTTCCTCGTAGGTGGTGGCTTCGGAATGGCTCATGGTAAAAAGGAGACCTACCCCTGCTTAGCTAAACCCCTCTGCACGGTCGAAAAAGATCAAGTCATGGAAACACTGGAAGCCATTGTCACCACTCAACGAGATTTCGGAAACCGTGAGGATCGGAAACAGGCCCGGATGAAATACCTCATTGAGAAAAAAGGGCTCGACTGGTTCCGTCGTGAAGTTGCTTCACGTGTCAATTTTGCTGTGCAAGATCCACGCGCCTTGGACCTGGACTCTGTCTCAGATGTCTTTGGCTGGAATGAACAAGGTGATGGAAAATGGTTCCTGACCGTCTATGTGCCTCAAGGTCGTATTAAGGACACCGAATCGGTTACCATGCGCAAAGCCTTCCGTGAAATATGTGAAGAACTCAATCCGACTGTCCGGATTACTCCCAATACGAATCTCATGTTCTGTAACGTCGATGCATCTGACAAAGAAAAGATCGATGCCATCCTGACCAAGCACAACGTCGCAGATGCAACCCAAATGACAGTGGCTCACCGGATGTCCCATGCTTGTGTCTCCCTGCCCACTTGCGGTTTGGGTCTCGCAGAGAGCGAAAGAGTCTTTACCGGAGTCATGAATGAGGTTGATGACATCTTACGTGATCTCTCTCTTGAAAAGGAACCCATCCTTTTCCGTATGAGCGGATGCCCAAATGGTTGCCCTCGTCCCTACAATGCAGACTTCTCATTCGTCGGACGCGCTCCCAGAAAGTATGCCTTCTATGTCGGAGGCTCATATCGCGGAGACCGGCTCGTTGGGCTGCAGGAGAAAGTCATTACTCAAGACGAAATCCCACTCAAAGTTCGACCGATCCTCGAAGACTATGTCGAAAACCGTCAGGAAGGTGAAACATTCAGTGATTATTGGGGACGCACCCAGAGCAATGGTGCTGCTCCACACCCTGACCAATTCCACGTCGAACTGGCTGAGCGGAATTCCAAATAGCGGATTACGGCTTCACCCATTCAGTGACCTTAAAGGCAGCTCCAGCGCCTGCACTCGAGATCATCATTTCATCGCCTACGTTGACGATGGCCTTGTTTCCTAACCGCTGGAGGATGAACTCTTTTTGATTCTGCGTGCCTACCGTTCTCAGCCCGGCCTCCTCTGCCCATCGTTGAAGCAGAGTAAAATTCACTTCACAGGTAATGTCTTGCCTGCCGAAGCGACGGTACAGCTCATCACCCTCTAGCGGAATGTGCTGGTAGTAAGCACGTAAAGACCCAAAAGGAAACTGCCTCAGAAGAGGCTCTTGCTCATCGCCATAATCAATCGTCAGGACACTACCGCAGTGCAGTGCTGTGCTCCATTCCTTGAGCCACTCAGCCACTTCGTAAGCAACTTCATATCGAAGTCCTTCTTTCCCATCCGGCCAAATTTCGGACAGGGATTGGTACGTATAATCAGCCCGGTCAGACAAGCGCATCCGGGAAGCCTCAGAAATGATGCCCTTTTCCTCGATCAGTCCCACTTCCCGCCACTGCCCTTCTTCGTATAAAAAACACTGCACTGGAAAAGCATCGATGAGTTCATTTGAAATGATCAGGGCCTTACCACCAGCAGATTGAATCGCCTCTCCCAGATGCGAGTGCCACTGAATCGAGTATCTCTCCAGTGCGTCTTCTTGTAGCTGACGTAACCGAGGTGAAACCTCTACGATATGATACTGGCAGCCGAGCCGCTGCAACCAGCCCAGTTCGTGTAAGACTCGTTTAGCCAGCAATCCATTCCCTCCACCCACTTCGATCAAATGCCATTTACGACCGAGCGCTAATTCCCGATGACGCTCCCGTACCCAGCTTACAATCGCTCGGCCAAGGAGCGGGCTGACTGTCGCTGAAGTTGAAAAATCACCTGCTGCCCCGACGTTGGCAATCGAGTTCGCATAATACCCATAATCAACGTGGTAGAGCGCCTGTTCCATATATTTCTCAAATGGAAGAAAACCATCATGTTCTCGAATGAGATGGAGTAGGTGTTGCTGGGCTGCTTTTAAGTTGTCAGACATCTCGCCGAAGATAGCATCTCTCCATGGAAAAAAATACAGAAGTTCAATCGTCTTCTCTTATGGATATCATCGGACTCCTCATTCCTCTCGTGGCCACCGTGTTCATATTCTTGTTGGTCTTCTTTACCAACAATTCAAACAGCTTCTAAGTCACTCTACACAAATATGTCGGTAGATTCGGAATCAGACACTGTCGAATCTCCAGAGCACTTGATCCAGGAGCTTGCTCAGTCTATTGAGCAGCTTGACCTCAGCTCTGGCAGCAATGAAATCACTCATGGAAGACTCATGGTGATCAAACATGACCTTGAGGAAATCAGCCCAGAGCAAATCAATTCCCTTTCACCTGACTGGAAAGACTATTACCTCCAGCTACTTTCCGGTGTCAGTCAGCACTTAGACTATTCCAGAAGTACACTAGATCGCACTGCCTATACTCAAGCTGACTTTATGTACCGTGCCGAAATCGCTAATCGAATCGAAGAAAAAAAAGCCCAGGCGAGGCGCATCCAAAATGCAGAAAAACAGGTGCGACAGAAAAAGCAGCTTAAACTCCTCGTCGTGTTCTCCTGCATCTTCATGATCGGCGCCTTTTGTGCCGGTGCTTATTTTTTCTACACCAGTGATGGGAGCTACTTTGGGGCAGTGCGTTCTGGAAGCACGCAGGCAGTCCTCCTCAAAGTGAACCTCGGTAAATCCATCGATTCAGTGACCGATGACCAGAAAACCGCCTTGCACATTGCCGCAGAATTTGGTCACACGGAATTAGCCATTTCTCTGATTCAGGCAGGAGCGAATATTCACCTCCTAAATTCCGAAGGCCGGTCTGCCCTCCATCAAGCAGCCCTTACCGATCAATTCCGAATTGTGGAAGCGTTACTCGAAGCAGATGCCAACCCCAATTTGACCGATCAGGAAGGTTACACCCCCTTAATGGTTACCTATCTTTCTGGAGTCCCCACTGCGGCCAGCCGCTCCATTGCTAAATCTCTAGTCGAGGCTGGGGCGGACGTGAATGCAAACAATGACTATCGATCTGTCCTGACGATGGCCGTCACCCACTCGATGGGAGAATACACTGAGAAGGACTACAGCGAGTTGGAATGGTTGATCAGTCTAGGTGCAGACCTGAATTTCAGAGGAAAGACCAATGTCACTGCCCTAGGCAATGCAATGGTGCCTTATCAAGACAGCTTCGAAACTCTGGAAGGACTGGCTATTGAAGATCCTCTCATTGATCTGCTCATTCAAAGCAGTGGGCGCGATGTCTATGAGCAAGTGCTGGAAGATCAAAGAAATGAAAACAGCCTCGAAGATCTTCTGGCCGAATAGAGTCTGATTAGATCAGGACGTCCAATCTTCCTCATCCATCAGCTCGCAACCAGAGCCTCTGCCGTTTTTTCGACAAAACGATAGTAGGTATCACGCTGAACAGGCTTGCGGCCTACCTCTTGAATCGCTTTTTCCAGCTTCTGGACGGTCTGTTCAATCGGCGTCTTGGCTCCAGCCATATGAAAAATACGTTCGTCCTCAATGGTACCATGCAAATCATCTACTCCATAGCTGAGTGCAATCTGAGCGAGCGGAAGTCCGGTGCTAATCCAATACGCCGTAATGTGGTCGAAGTTGTCCAGGTAGATTCTAGAGAATGCCAGCATGCGTAGCTCTGAGTCTGCAGATGCGCGTCGGAGATGAGACAGCTGATTATTCTCCGGCTCAAAGGCATAAGGAACAAAGCCGGTAAACCCTCCAGTTTCGTCCTGTAAGGTTCTTAGCCTCTGAAGATGATCGATGCGATGCTCCGGGGTCTCAAGGTGCCCATAAAGCATCGTCGCCGTGCTATGACCTCCCATTTGATGCCAGATCCGGTGTACCTCTGCCCATTCTTCTGCAGTCTCCTTACCCCTGCAAATTTGGTCACGGATTTCTGGATCAAATATCTCAGCGCCACCCCCTGTCAGGGCATCTAATCCAGCCTCTTTAAGCTGCTCCAGGGTTTCAGGAATCGAGAGTTTGG
>JBCBYL010000066.1:0-13311 GCA_039815855.1 Verrucomicrobiota bacterium | reverse complement strand
TTCCTTTTAGAGACAGTTATCAGACGGCGGTTTATCATGCCGTCAGTCGAGCCTTAGCTTCCCAAGGTCATGACAAAAAAGGTGATTGCAGGCAGACTCCTGAACCTGAACCGTCACTGTTTGAGATAGGGAGAAATGGGAAAGTTTTTACGCTGCCCCCTCATGATTCTCAAAAAACAGACTCTGGCCTAAGTCAAGCTGCTAAGCTTATCCTCCTCATCCCATTGCTATTCCTTGCCGTTTTAATCCATGCCTATGAGCAAAAGGACTGGAGGAGAAAGGAATGGAAAGAAAAAATAAGATCACAAGATCGGCTAAGCAAAAAGCTGGCAGCCGTGTGCGTGCACTTAAGGGTTTATGCGATTCCGTTCTTTGTGCTGTTTTGTGTGACTTGTGCGGCTCATATTGCCAGTACTTTTGAGGGGCAGGAGATACTCGCTGTTTTTGATGGAGTCAGTGCTTGGCCTAGCATTGTCCTGAATGCTTTTGCAGGTTCTTTTCTTATCGTCGCATGTTACTATGATTCACATAGAATCACTGAGAGTCTGAAATCTGAAAAGGAGAATGTTGCAGATTATAAGAATACAAAGGATGAGCAGAATATATTAACTCTCCTTTCCGATAGTAAGAAGCTGCTCGGAAAAACCAATCTTCTAATTTTACTAACGGCGACAGGTGGGCTGGTTATAAGTTTCCTTTTCATTTGGCGACTTGGCTGGCCGTTTAAGCCGTATCGGGGTGATGTGGCATGTATCACGGACACCATCGTTACATTGTTCTATGCCGTTCCGTTGTTATTTTACTCGCTATCTTGTGTCGGGTGGAATTTTTATAGGGCCTACCATCATTTTATCTTTCGTGCGCAGGAGAAATTTGAAGAATCTAGAGTGATTGAGCTTTCGCGGGATACAGAAATTTACAAACGTCTTCGTAGTATTGAACGTCATACTCAGAAAGTGGAAGCAACGATTTTTACCCCTTTCATAGGCGTTATCTTGCTCGTGATTTCCAGAAATCCAATCTTTGACAATTGGGGCTTTAGCTTGGGACTGTGCATCGTGGTCAGTTTGGTATTTATCATTCTGATAATAATGGGCTTACTCATTAGACACGAGGGGTATCGCTTAAAGAAAATGGTCTACCGTTGTATCAGAGATGAAGATGTGAATTACCATCCAGCGGACAGTTTTAACGAGCGTAAAGAATCGCTCGAAAACCGGCTTGCTTATCTGGACTATTTTAATCAAGGGGTGTTCAGCGGGATACTGAATAACCCGATCATTACTGCGGCCTTAATACCATTGAGCGGCGTCAGCGCGTTGACTTTTATTGATCATTTCAAAATCTTTAATTTCTAAGCACTGCATTGTTTTGCCAGAGAGTAAGACCGCTTAAGTTCGGGCCGCAATCCCGATTATCTGACTCGATTTATGGTGGGCTTGTATTCAATAATACTACCTAGCAGCACTTGTTGTGATCCCCAAAAGCTAAACAGGTTGAAAATCTAGTTCTGTCCGGATAGAACGGAAGGACAGAACTAGATGAGAAGAAACAAAGCCCTGAATTTCATCCTTTCAGCTAAGGAAAGTGCCATTAGGAATCAGCTCCAGACTTTGTAGGTTATTTATAAGAAGTGCAAATGCTGTCAATTAGCTTTATATTAATAGCATGGTGAAAGTATTCCTTATCTTATGTGTTTTGGTGGGGTTGTTTCTGCCGGTAACTTACGCCAAATCGGTTGCGTATATTTACGGTGATGTTTCCCGAGATGGATTTACACCGGCCTCACTGGATCCCGATGATCCGACTCCCTACGACCAGATGCTCCTCACCGATACTGGTGATACCGGGCTTTCTGTCTTTAAGGCCCTGGTTGAGACAGAGGGCTACACCATCAATCAATACTACGATCAGGCGACGACCCTCAATGCTGATTTCCTCAATCAATTTGAAGTCGTCATTTTTGGCCTGCATCAGAAGGTGTGGTCATCGACGGAGAAGGATGCCCTTGATCTTTGGATTCGGGCAGGTGGAGGAATTTTGATCTACAGTGACTCGGCCTCTGGCGGGCGCTTTAACCGGGTTGGGATTGATAACCCGGTTGGCCAAAACGTGACCAATAACCTCATTTCCCAATATGGGATGGAAGTGACCGTTGACCAGGGAGGCGGCACCCGCTCATACAGGCCAGATGCCGGATCGGCCAATCCGATTATCTGGGATGTGCCCATATTCGAGGGGGAAGGGGTTTCTCCTGTCGGGGTGGATACATCATCTGGTGCCATCGTTCTGATTCCGTTCTCGGAAAGCAATAAGGAGGGCGGTAATGATAATCTGACTCCTGATGATATTGATGCCCAAAATGTGACTAATGTTGCCAACCGGACCTGGGCTGTCATGGGGCTGGCCAAGGTGGGCGACGGAAATGTCATCGCTATCTTTGATCGGCAGCCTATGTGGAATGATGGTCCCGGCTCGGATATCGAGAAGGAAGATAACAAAGAGGTATTGCGGAGAGTCGTACGTTATCTGGCTTTGGATTACGGGAATGCTCCTGAGTGGCCCTTTGTCCAAGGTAGTATTCAAACCAACGCGGGCGACAATAAAGACTATCTGGAGCTGACCTACGACCAATGGATGGGCGGCACGGGAACCGTGGGCGTCGATTACAACGTCCGTAACCAAAGCGTAGTGGCCCAGTATCGTGCCAGCCTAAGCAGCGGCGACTGGAGCAGTGGAGCCGCTCTTTTTGAGCAAGTTGGATCCGCTGTCGACAATGGCGACGAGACCGAGACGATCACCTTGAGGGTGCTCCCGGCGGAAATTGGCAGCACCAGCTCCGGCTTCGCACGGATCTCCATCGTCGAGGATTGAGAATCCTGGAATCTTAGGAGCACATCGAAAACGCTCTTCACACAGCTAGAGTGGTCAAAGAGGACGCTATGGCGTTATGTTTTAGAGAAGACGTAGCCAATCGGAGTAGGCGTCGGGGCGGCTTTCGTTATCACACCAGATTTTAATTTCCTTTTTGTTCACGCGCTGTTTTTGTCCTACCAAAACTGCCTGATCAAGCGTATCGCGATTGCCAAAATGGATGTAGGAGGCGAGACGGTCCTTGATACAATCGGTAGGAGAGAGTAACTGAATCACCTGACCGTTGATCTCTTGTTCTTCAGGTTGGATGTGATAATCGTCCCCGATGGCGACCGGACCGGGTGGGAAATCGAGGTAGAGATGTGGACAGAGAGGATGCCGAAAAAGACGACCTTCGGGATAGAAGCTGATTTCTTTCAGGACGTCCGTCAATGTGGCACGGGTGACATCGGATTGAATCAGATCAATGTCACCGGATTGGTAAAGGCCATTGGAATAGATGGCAACGACAGATCCTCCGACCATGACGGTCTGGATGCCGTTGCTGGCCAAGTAAGACGCCACGTATTCCCAGAGTTGCTTCTCAGAACAGGAGGGCCAATTTGGTTCTTTCATTTGACTTGTATCATAAGTCAAATGACTTATGATACAAGTCATCATATGGAAGGATTTTTAAAAGAACTGACCGGAAGCAAGACAGCCGAGTGGTGTCTGCTACATCTCTTTCATTACGGTGAAACCTATGGAAGGGCGGTAGCTGATGATCTTCCGGTATCGCTCCTCAATGTTCAGCGACAACTGGAAAAACTGGAGATCTCCGGGGTGCTGGTCTCTACCCTCAAGGGGAGGACACGTGTTTATAGCTGGAATCCGAAAAGTCCCTTTACAAAGCCGTTGAAAGAAATGGTCCGGATTCAGTACGAATCCCTTGCAGTGGAAAAGCGTGTGCAACTCTTCAGCAAGCGTCGCCGCCCGCGCAGAAAAAATAAACCAGTGCTTCGGACTTGAGACCACTGATTGATGCCTTCTATCCGGATAGAGGTAAGATTGAGTGCACGGGAATTTTTAAATAGGATTTATTTACAGGGAGTATCAGAGGTTAGGAGAAACGATTGAGAATCCGGGAACCTTGAGAGCACTCCCTTCGCGCCTTTACGTCTCTGCGTTAAAAAAATCCTAAGACCAATTTGGAGGGAGGAACCAGCGTTTGGGGCGGCCGACGAGGCAGTGGAGGGACCGCGCAATGGTATTGGCGAAGAGGGTGGTGAGGATGAAGAGGAGGCGGGGGATTTGATTCATGGTCTTAGCTCTGGTTGGTTTCTTTTAAATGTTGGATACGTTTGTAAAGCGAGGGGATGGGGTGAAAAACGTGTTCTTTGGCGGAGCCGAGTTCGAAGTCGGTTTCGTTGAGAGTTTGAATTTTATTCAGGAGTTCCATGGTCCGCTGGGCTCCGATTTTCTCAGCGAGATGCTGGTCGGCATCGAGCATGAATTTGTTATTGAGTGGAGGCCAGGTGAAGAGGGCGAGGAACGTCCAGGTGGTCATGATCGCTGCTCCGCCCAATCCGGACTGAAGTAAGGTGGTATTTCCCAGAAGGAAGCTGGGAAGCGTGACCGCCATCAGAATACCTGCCAAAGTCCAGGTGAGGATAATCCCGACACAAAGGGTGCTCTGCCCCTGGCGATGAAACCACTGTTCACGAATGGCCATGGCAGCGAGTTCATTAGCATCGAGTTCTTCTGTAGCGGAGCGGTTGAGATAGAGGGCATTGGGTTGGAAAGGAAGGATCATTCCATTGACGCCTTCTTCATCACCGTCTTTGAGGATGTGGAGTTGGACGGGGGGTGCATCTAATTTGTTCAGTTCTTCATTCAGTTCCGACTCGAGTTCGGTGTCCGCTATGATTGGAAGAGCGCCCACTGCAAAGGCCCAGTTAGGAAGGGTGAAAATGAGCAAGAGAACGAGGCCGATGGCGGCTGCACAGGTGATGGCCAGATTCAAGCCATTGAGCTGGCCGACAAAGCCAAAAAAGCAGATGCCAAAGACAAGGCCAAAGAAGGTTGATCCGATTCCTCTGAACCAATCGGCAAACCATTCGGAAAAAGACTGCTGTGTTCTGGAGTAAGTGGACTCCGCGGCAAACCCGATGAGGATTTCAAAAGGTAAAAAGGCAAGAAGGAGAAAAAGAGCAATGGCGGCAGTGTAGAGGGGGAAGCCCCAGGCCAGATCAGAACCGGGAAGATTCGGCAGGAAAGCCGAAGCAAGGAAAGCCGCCCAGATCATGCCGAGGTTGAGACCGATGCTGCAAATCCCGGACCAGAGTCGGAAGAGTTGATATTGTGATGCGTCCATAGGTACCTATCGATCCAAAGTAGAAAAAATCAAACCGGAACAAGGGGGCGATTGCGGTCTTGCGGAACGGAGATCGATGAGGATGATATAGGGATGAAAAAACTCTTCATTGGTCTGGTGGTTTTAATCTTCATCGCAGTCGTCGCTCTGGGCGGGGCTTTATTTTGGTTACAGAGCTATGTGAATTCAGATGATTTTGTCAGGCAGATAGAAGGTCAGGCGAGTAAGGCGGTGGGAGCACCGGTCTCTATCGACTCGATTGGGCTTTCTTTAGAGGGGCTAGAGGCAAACCAGGTAATGATCCCGAATGCCAAGCCATTTGAAGCGGATCATTTCCTGAAGCTGGGACAGGCTTCCATTTCGATCGTCTGGAAAAGCCTCTTTGCGGATTCAGTGGAAGTCACTGAGATCCAGCTGCGCCAACCGAATTTGCGAATCTACCAGGGTAATGACGGGGGATTGTTACTTCCTTTTGCGGAATCATCCTCAACAGCTGCTTCAGGCACCGCTGAATCCAGTGCAGAAGAAAAGGCGAGTGGTCTCAGCATTGCACTGCTGAATTTGACTGAGGGAACGATCGAACTCAGAGATAGTGAAGGTGAAATGCTGGTGACGGCGAACGGGCTGTCAGTGCAGACGAATTACAATGCTGCTCCCAGCGGTGCAGTTGCGGGTTCCGGTAAAGTAATCGTGGACCAGCTGCTCCTGGCAGGTGGGATTAAAGTGACCCAGCTTTCCAGTCCCTTGGAACTGATTGGAAACCAAATTCAGCTTACGGCCATTCAAGGACAGGCTTATGAAGGAAGCGTGAATGGGACAGCGACGGTGGAACTTGCTGAAAATGAGGGGGAATCCGGTGCTTACGCGTGTGATTTGAACGTTGCTGACGCCAGTCTGGCGGCCCTGACCGCGAGTAATGAGAAGCCGATGCAAGGGGTGGTTGCTTTGGAGGCCGATATAGCCGGAAAATTAGATGATCCGAAGGAAGGAAAGGGGAAGGGTACTCTACTGGTGACGGATTTAGCTGTTCCGGGAGTCGATTCGTTTAAGACGCTTGGCAGTGTTCTGGGACTGGACGTCTTGAGTCAGGGGAAGGCGGATCGCTTGGATGGCGAATTTAAAATCGGCCAGCAGCGACTCACTTTTTCGAAGCTGGATCTGGATTCAAAAGGAGTGGATGTGCAGCTGACGGGAACACTCACCTTCGAAAAAATGCTAAACCTTTCCGGTCAGGCAGTCATCGAGGCAGGGGCATCCTCTTTGTTTAATGATCTGGCAGGTGATTTACTCGATAATGAACGGCAGAAGCCACGCAGTATTCCATTACGAATTACCGGGCCGATTGATGCTCCGAAAATCGATGCCGAGACGGGGGCGATTCTTCAAGACTTGAAACGTGGGCTCATGAACCGATTTCTGAACCCTTCTTCTGAAGATGGGGGGGTAACTCCTTCAGAGGGCGCTGAAGAGGCGGCTCCTTCTAATCCGGGAGCGATCCTAAACCGACTCTTTAATTAACGCATCGTTAAGCCGCTCCTGATGACAGAAACAATCCAGGACCGATATGAAGTCAGACAAGTAGTCGGACAAGGTGGTCTGGGTACGGTTTATCGTGGTTGGGATCTGCAACTGAACCGGGCAGTGGCGATTAAACGCCTGCATTCTACGACTGGCTATCGTGATGTGGAATCAGAAGCATATCTGGAAGCGAGGGCCCTGGCCTCACTTCAACATCCGAATGTGGTCACGCTGCATGACTTCGGGATCGATGAACAAGGAGCTTATTTCATTATGGAGTTTCTGGAGGGGGAAAACCTCGATGCGCGAATCCCGAGAGCGGTGCTAGCCGTTGAAGAATGGTCTGAACTGTCAAAGCAAACACTGGAAGGGCTTTCTGCGGCTCATTCCGCCGGCATCATTCACCGTGACTTAAAGCCCAGTAACCTGATGCTCATCCCTTCTCAGTCCCGGGCCTTGACCGTGAAGATTCTTGATTTCGGCATGGCACGGGTGCAACAGGAGCCGAGGGAACAGACCAGTGGCGCTGACGGGTCACTCATCGGATCTATTTTTTACATGGCACCGGAGCAATTCAGCCGTAGTCCTCTCGACGCCCGAACCGATCTCTACGCATTAGGGTACCTGCTCTATCACGCACTGGCGGGGGTGACTGCTTTTAAAGGAGAGAGCATCGCGGAGTTAATCGGTGCCCATATGAAAGAACAGCCTTATGAGATTACAGCGTACCGACCGGATCTGAGTAATGAGGCTTCACTTTGGTTGCATCGACTCATGCAAAAGGAGCCTGAGCAAAGACCGTCCAGTGCTCAGGAGGCCTTGGCTGAATTTCCTGATGGTCAGGTCGAAGCTCTGGAGCCGGAAAGGCCAGCGGCTCTTCCGCCTAGAGTGAACACTGAGCGGCCCACTTTTCATTTAGAAGATATCGGTGCTGTTCCGAAGAAATCGAATAATGGAATCTGGTGGGGAATGATTGGCGCCCTCGCGGCTCTGGTTGTTGGAGCAGGGGTCTATTTTCTCACAGGACATGAAGAGAATGCCAACCGTTCAGCGCTGAACATAACGAATACGCCAGCCGTGGCAGAGGCGGATTCAGTCATCTCCGTGCAGAATACGCCAGTGCCAGCTGTAGTTGAAACCGGTCCTCCTAAGCCCATTGAGCGATTTGATCCTGAGCCATCTGGATCTATATCTATCGAGCAAGCAATCGAGACCTTTGATCCCGAGCAGTTAGCGCGGTTGAAAGCGATGCTAGGGAAGGAGGTCATGATCGAAGGAGTTCCGGTCGGTGTTAGTGAAAATCGGTCTGGCAGTATCCGCTATCTGAATTTTACTGAGGATTATAAGGCTTCGATTTCCCTCGTCTTTTTTATTAGCGATTCACCAGAGGAGTTCACCGAAGAGAAATTAAGCCGGTATGCTGGAAAGCTGATCACAGTGACCGGAAGGGTGGATGAGTATCGTGGCGATCTGCAACTGAAAGTGAAGAACTCGAGCCAAATTAAAATCAGGCGCTAAAGGACAACGTACCTGTTTGCAGATTTGAACAACTTTATTGTTGCGAATCTGTAACATTAGGCGATCTTTTAGGGGTATGAGCAAAGCTAGTAAATTACCTTTAGGGTTAGTCGACAACACAGTAGAAAAACAATTTGTCTATCGTCGCCGGATTGATGGAGAGCAATTTTATCAAGGATTCTCCTACCGGAGGGGGAAGAAGCGCGAGGATGTATTAAAAACCGCTATCCGTTTCGCCAATAAAAAGAACAAGGAACTTGGCCCGGTGCAACGGACCCCAGTGGGGATCATGACCAGACGGAATGAAAGTGGCGTGGTCGGAGTGGGCCTGTCTCGCAATGTAGTGAGTGGAAATGAATATTGGAGCTGGGTCGCCAGATGGCCTGGGAACCAATCAGGAATCCGCTTTTCGATCAAATCGAGTGGTGGAGATAATAACGCTTATCTATTAGCCTGTGTCGCCAGAGAATTTCAGACGAAGGATCGGAAGAAGATCGACAGTACGTTGAAGCGCTGGCGTGCCAATGGCAAAGCGGCAAAATTCCTGAAGATAAAGGGTCTGAAGCTCGTTTAGGTTGAGAGGGTGCGTGGTGTCCGCTGTCAGGTCACCTGCCTCCTTTCATTTTTAAGATTCTCTTTATCTTTTACCTGTTTTTTCCGCAAAAACACGTAAACTGTGTTGATGGGAACTGAAACAGGGCAAGCAAGCAAGCCATCTTCGCAAAAGCGGAGATGGATTACGGTAGTCGTCTGCACTGCGATAATCGTTCTCACGTTTTTTGTCTTACAGATCATTTACTTCACTGAGCCCGAGGCCGAAGCAGGAGGAGCAGTCAGAAGATCTGCGGTGCTAGTGGAAACGGTTCAGGCTGAGACGGGAACATATCAACCTGTCGTTACCGAGCTAGGAACGGTCCAAGCTGCTCAGGATGTGACCCTCAGACCCAGGGTGAGTGGTGAGATTGTAGAAGTCTCTGACTCTTTTCAGCCCGGGCAGGTTGTCTCTAAGGGGGACATGCTGGTGCGGATTGATCCGGCGGATTATGAGAATGCCCTGATTCAGGCCAAGAGTCAGCTTGATCAAATTCTGGCTGATCTGGCTATCGAAATGGGCCGGCAGGAGCAGGCGCGCGATGAGTTGGCTTTTTTGGAAAAGGAACTGGAGGTTACTGATCCACGCTTAATTCTACGGGAGCCTCAACTCGCGGCGATGCGAGCGCGTATTAAGTCAGCAGAGGCTGAAGTGGAGCAGGCCGCGCTGGCTCTGGAGCGCACCAAGATCGTGGCACCCTTTGATGCACAAGTGTTAGACATTAATGCTTATGTTGGTTCCCAAGTTTCGCCCGGGGATGGGATGGGGCGCTTGATTGGCATGGATGAATACTGGGTCATCGTGACGATTCCACTCTCTAAGGTGTATTGGCTGAATTTTTCAGATCAGGGTTCAGATCAGGAGGCGTCGAAGGTCATCCTGCGTAATCATTCAGCCTGGCCCGAGGGAGTTTACCGTGAAGGGAGGGTGCAGAGGTTGATTGGAACCCTGGATGAGACGACGCGTCTGGCGAGGGTGCTCGTGTCAGTGGAAAATCCACTCGCTCGCGGCCTATCTACCGATACCCATCCGCCCCTGTTGGTGGGGGCTGTTTTAGAAGCCCGCATTTTTTGTCGGCCCATTGAAGGTGTCGCGCGTGTGAAGCGAGATTACGTCAGAGATCGAAATACGATTTGGCTGGATCAGGATTCCGGACTGAAAGTGAATGAGCTGGATATTGTTTTTCAGGATTCAGATTATGCCTACGTGCGCAGCGGGATTGCGAACGGGGACCATATTGTAAAGACTCAGCTGAGGACGGTGGCGGATGGGTTAGAGTTGAATGCGAAACGGGTAGAAGACGAACCCATCTGGCCTGAACAAATGAAACCTCAGTCAGGTGGGGCTTCTGTTATCACAGATCGTAGTCCGGTAGAGTCCTCTGTGCAGTAGGATTGTCAGGTCGACAGGCATGGCAGAGTCAGTGAACCAGGATCAGGAGAATCTGAGTAAAGGCTTGATCGCCTGGATGGCGCGCAATGCGATTGCTGCTAACCTGCTCATGTTCTTATTACTGATGGGTGGTTTCTGGACTGCGATCCAAATCCAAAAAGAAGTCTTCCCTGCCTACGAATTAGACATCGTTGAAGTCACTGTTTCCTATCCCGGGGCCGCTCCGGAGGAAGTCGAGCAGGGTATTATTCTTCCTGTGGAGCAGGCGATCCGTGGCATTAGCGGAATCGCGGAATCTGAATCCACTGCACGTGAAGGAAGTGGAGAGGTCAGAATCGAACTGGTTTCGGGAGCTGATCGAACTCAGATTTTTCAGGATATCGAACAATCAGTCAGCCGGATTCAAACGTTTCCTGACGATATTGAGGAGCCTCGAGTGCGACTCGTCGCGCGTCAGCGCGAAGTGATGGAGGTGGTCCTGTATGGCAACGTGGATATCTGGACCCTGCGTCAACTGGCTGAACGATTGAGAGATCGATTCTTGAGCAGCGAACGGATTACGCAGGTAACGATTAGTCGGGTTCCTGATTATAAGACTCATATTGAGATCCCGCGGCAGCGATTGATGGAATATGGAATCACTCTGGGAGAAGTGGCGCAGATTATTAGCGAATCCAGCGGAGATGTTTCTGCGGGAACGGTCGAGAGTAGCAGTGGAGAGATCTTACTGAGGGTCAAAGAGCGTAAGCAGTGGGCGCGTGAATTTGAGGACATTGAGATGATACCCTCCACACAAGGGGCAGCGGTTAACCTTGGTGACCTGGCTACGATCAGAGACGGGTTTGATGAAGGTATGTTTCATTCCCAGTTTAACCAGCAGCCTTCTGTCGAACTGAATATTTTTCGCGTCGGTGATCAGTCTCCGTTAGAGATCTCAGATGAGGTTTTAACCATTATGGATGAGGTGGAGACGAATCTGCCTCCCGGAGTGAGTTGGAGGATCGACGGAAACCGGGCAAAGAGCTACGGCGACCGGCTCAGTCTCCTGACCAGGAACGGCTTGATGGCGTTGATTATTGTCATCGGGGTTTTAGCGCTTTTCCTCGAAGTCCGCCTTGCCTTCTGGGTCATGATGGGGATGGCGACCTCTTTTATTGGGGGGCTGATTTTTCTCCCTATGATCGGGGTGAGTATCAACATGATCTCGATGTTTGCCTTTCTGGTCGTGCTCGGGATCGTCGTCGATGATGCGATTGTCGTGGGTGAGAATACCTATGAAAACCGGCAAAAGGGAATGAGCCACCTGCAGGCTGCCATCACGGGAGCAAAGGAAGTGGCACTACCCGTGACGTTTAGTATCCTGACCAATATCATCGCGTTTATTCCGCTCCTGTTCATTCCCGGAGTGATGGGTAAATTCTGGTGGCCGATTCCGGCAGTGGTTATCACCGTTCTTTCACTCTCCTTGTTTGAAGCTCTGTACATTCTACCTTCTCACCTAGCACACAGTAAAGAGGGGGGGAGGACTAAGCTCGGAAAGAAACTCCATGAGCAGCAGCAGAAGTTCTCCAGGGGGTTTACCCAATTTGTGAATACCCATTATCGCTGGTTCCTGGAGCTGACCCTGCGAAATCGTTACATTACGGTTTGTTCAGGGGTTGCGATATTCTTCATCGTGGGGGGGTATGCTACCAGTTCTCATATGGGAATGATTTTTATGCCGGCGGTGACTGCGGATGAAATTGAAGCAGGCGTCCGTCTGCCGATTGGAACGACACCTGATGAGCAGGAACGGATGGCCGCGGATGTGACAAGTTCTACGATGGCGATGTTCGAAAAGCACAATCTTTCTGAGATTGCCCAAGGAGTGAAAACGAATGTCCGGAGAGGCTCCTTTGTCGATGTGGAGATCGTTTTGAAGGCACCGGATGAGGTCGAGGTGGATGCGAATGAAGTGATCGAACTCTGGCGTAATGAGATTGGTGACATACCCGGGGTAGATCAAATCACGTTTGAGGCAGAGGGGGGTCCGGGAAGTTGGCGTAAGGATATCGTGATTGCTCTTGGTCATGATGATATCGAAATGCTGGAAAAAGCCTCATCCGAACTGGTGGAGCGAGCCAGAGCATATGCTGCGACCAAGGACGTCAACGACGACTATTATAAGGGAAAAACTCAAATCGATTTTATGGTGCGGCCTGAAGCACGAAATTTAGGGCTGACTTCAAATGATGTAGGGAGACAGGTCCGGGACGCCTTCTTTGGCGCACTGGCCATGCGCCAGATGCGTGGAACCAACGAGATCGAGGTGCGGGTTAAACTGCCATTAGAGGAACGTCAGGATATTTACAATCTGGAGGAGTTTATCCTCCAGACTCCGAGCGGAGCACAGGTGCCTCTCTACGATGTGGTTGAAGTGAAGTACAGTGATTCGTTTAACTCAATTAAACGAACGGATGGTCGCCGTGCGGTGCGGGTTTCGATGAATGTAGAACCCCAGACCGAGATGGGACAGGTAAGCGAAGCGTTGATGAATGTTGATCTTCCTGACTTACGCGCCTCTTATCCCGGATTGACCTGGACCTTTCGTGGTAGCCAGGCCAGCTTGCGTGAATCGACGACCGCACTCTGGAGCGGGCTCGGGATTGCCATTATTGTGATCTATTGTCTGTTGGCAGTCGCGTTTGGAAGTTACGTTCAGCCCTTTATTGTCTTGGTTGCTATTCCCTTTGGCATCATTGGTGCGGTTATTGGTCACATCATTCTCGGTTATGATATTTCATTAGTCAGCATCATGGGAGTGATTGCACTCTCAGGAGTGGTTGTGAACGACTCCCTTATCATGGTCGACTATGCCAACCGGAAGCGAAAGGAAGGAACCAAAGCGTATGAGGCCATTCACCAGGCTGGCTTGAGACGTTTCCGGCCGATTATTCTTACGACCTTGACCACGTTTGCGGGTCTGACTCCGATTATTTTAGAAACATCCACGCAGGCCCAATACCTAATCCCGATGGCGATTTCTCTCGGTTTTGGGATCATCTTTTCCACGTCCATCATCCTG